>PUNB01000253.1 GCA_003552565.1 Lentisphaerota bacterium | reverse complement strand
GATATGCGGCAAGCCGATTGTGGTGCCGCCAGAACCCGGCCTGATGGGAGCTTTCGGGGCGGCATTGGAGAATAAAAAGAGAATAAAAGCCGGTTTACTGAAAAAGGATAATTTTGATCTCTCGGCCTTGGCGGCGAGAGAGGTTAAGTATAAAGATACGTTTGTCTGTAAGGGAGGTCGGGAAAAATGTGACCGCGCCTGTGAAATCGCGGTTCTGGAGCTGGAGGGAAAAAACTATCCTTTCGGCGGCGCCTGCAACCGATACTACAATCAGCGCAAACAGATCGACTTTGATGTCACTTCCCTGAATCTGGTCAGAAAACGCCAAACCATGGTCTTTAATGATTTCGCCCCTCGGAGGTCGGACAAAGCCGAAATTAAGTCCGCGGGCCGGGTGGGGATCAGTCGTTCCTTCATGAGCGCCGCCTTTTATCCGTTTTATTCGACCTTTTTCCATGAACTTGGCTTCATCCCCGAACCGGCGGAATATATTGAGGGCAGGGGGGCTGAGCAGTGTAACGCCGCTTTCTGTTATCCGGCGGAAATGGCGCATGAGTATTTTCATGATCTTTTACAGCGACAGCCGCCTCTGGATTATATTTTTCTTCCTCGAATTAGAGCAATTCCTCGTTCGGACAATGTGCCGGAATCTCAGACATGCCCCTTTGTCCAGGCCGAACCCTATTATCTTTCCACAACCTTTCGAAAGCAGATTGATTTGCTGAAAAACAACGGCACAACTTTTCTTCAACCTTATCTGAACATGATTAACGGGCTGGAGGAGGCGGAGAAGCCTATGCTCGCGACCGCGGCGCGGATGGGGGTTGATAAACGTCGGGCGAAAAAGGCCTTTGCCTCGGCTCTTGAACAGCAGAATGAGTGTCGAAAAAGAATGCTCCAGACAGGCCAAAGTGTTTTAACCGGCCTGGAGCGTAGTGATGAGGATGATTTTGCTATCGTCATTTTCGGTCGTCCGTACAATGCCTTCGGCGACAGAGCCAACATGGGTATTCCTCATAAAATAGCTTCCCGCGGAATTGAAGTGCTGCCCCTCGATTTCCTGCCGTTTGAACAAGAGAAGTCAAAAGACCGGATGTACTGGGGGATGGGCCAGAGAATCCTGCAGGCGGCGCGTCTGGTGCAAAAGCATCCGCGGCTGTACCCGGTTTATATTACCAATTTCTCCTGCGGCGTTGATTCATTCCTGCTGAAGTATTTCAGTGATGTCATGGGCAAAAAGCCTTACTTGATTCTGGAACTGGATAGTCACACCGCTGACGCCGGCATCGAAACCAGGATCGAGGCTTTTCTGGATGTGGTCGCCGCCTACCGGCAATCCCTGCTGTCCAGTGAGAGCGTGAAAAAGGGGAGACCGTCTTCCAGTTTTAAACCGGCGGAGACAATCATTGATAAAACCGGTCCTAGAGTGATTGCTTCAGACGGGCGGACTCTGCCTATGCGTGACCCCCGGGTTAAGTTCCTGATTCCTTCGATGGGGCAGTTGACCACCGAGATGGTGAGGGCGGTCTTTCGCGCCGCCGGATATCACGTGGCCGAGCTTCCGCCCGCTGATGAAAATGTTTTAAAACTGGGAAGGGCGCATACTTCCTGTAAAGAATGTCTGCCGTTGATTCTGACCGCCGGCAAGCTGCTCAACTATTCGTATAACCTGCAACGGGAAGATGAGGTGGTGATTTATTTCATGCCCTCCGCCTCGGGGCCTTGTCGTTTCGGACAGTATTCGGTGTTTATGCGAGAGCTGATCGAGCAGCGGCGGCTGAAAAATGTTTCCGTGCTTTCGCTTGACTCAAATAATTTCTATTACGGTATGGACGGCCACATTGATTACTATAAAGGCTGGTGGGCGATTGTTATAGCGGACCTTATGGAGGATGCCAAATCAATGATCATGGCCAACGCCGAAGATGTTGATGAGGGACTGCGGCTTTTTGAAGAACAGTGGCGGCTGCTGGTCGATGAAATGGCGACCGGCACTCTGCGGAGTCTTAAAACCGCGCTTGTCCGAGCAGCTGTGAGATTGGGGCAGATACCGATGCTCAAACCGCCGGCGGAGGTGCCGAAGGTAATGCTCACTGGTGAGATTTTTGTCAGGCGGGACGATTTTTCCCGTCAGTATCTTACCGAGCGTTTGGCCGCCCGCGGTTTCGCCGTTCGCTGTTCTCCCATCTCTGAATGGCTGCATTATCTGCACTACAACGCCAAAGTCAATCGAGATGACCATCGGCTTTCTTCTCTGGACCGGATCAAATATTTTTTCCGCGGCCGGATCATGCGACGCCAGGAGCGCCAAATAGAACATGCCTTGGCGCAATCCGGGCTCGTCGACGGTTTTGGAGCGGACATAGAAAAGATTGTTGAAAACGCCTCGCGTTATATCTCACCCCGGTTCAGCGGCGAGGCAATTCTTACCGCCGGCGGTGCCTTGGCTGAAGTGGCTGACGAGGTGGCGGGAGTGATTGTTATCGGTCCTTTCGGCTGTATGCCGCACAGAATTTCCGAGGCTGTCATGTCGGAAGTTATGACCAGCGAAGATAAACTGCGAGCCAATCCCCATGACCCTCAGTTGCAAAAAGTCCTGGAAGAAATTGAGCGACTGCCCTTTCTTGCGATCGAAACGGATGGTTCTCCCTATCCTCAGTTGATTGAAGCCAGGCTGGAAGCCTTCTGTCTGCAGGCGCGGAGACTGCATGAGAAGATGCAGGCTCTTTCCTGAAATGAATGGGTTGCTAACTTTTGGATCATTTTTAAATTTTTTGAATTTGGATTTTATGAAACGGTCCGATTGATCATTTCGCGGGGAACTTTGGTATGTTTTATTAATCTAAACTTTGAGAGTAATTATTACTGCACCAATCGGAGTTGTCAAAATTAATGTTTTGCGGCTTCGGAACAAAAACAGAAAGTGATCGTAGGAGTATATTAAAATGAGGAAAGTATTTGTGACTATGGCGGCGGCAGTGATGGCGGGAAGTTTGCTGATTGGTTTGTCAGGCTGTAACGGTGATCCTGAACCGGCCGAGGAAGTGGAAGTCGACCAGGTACAGGACGCGGTTGAAAACCAGCAGTACTGCCCGGTGATGGAAGGTATGGAGATCGATGAAAGCATTTATGCCGACCATGAAGGCGAGCGGGTTTATTTCTGCTGCAACTCTTGTGCGGCTGAGTTCGCAAACGATCCGGATAAATATCTGGAAAAAGTCAAAGAGATGCACGCTGAAGACTGACCTGAATAATTAATCAGGCTGAATACAGCCGTTGAATATCGCCTCGGTCGTCCAAAGCGCCCGGGGCGTTTTTGTGTGAGTTATGAATATTCACTGTTTCTGCCTTGGGGTATGTAGCCTCTCATGCCGCCGATTGGGCTTATGTGAGACTTCGCGTTGTTAACCTTGTCCCGAACCTAATTCCAAAGTCAAAAAAAACTGGACAAGGTTTCGAGACAAGGTTCTCGGCAGCACAATTTTCGCTCACAACCCTTTTCGCGGAGGGGCTCACTAGCTGCCTGCCCCAACAGCAGAAGCAGGCGGTGTCAAATCCGCTCTGTCCAGTAAAGGCTGTTCTGCAAGACCACCACCGCTGTTTTATTATCTGGATTCTCTTGCCGATTCCGCTCGACAGTGCCGAAACCGTAATATTCCCGACTTCCGTCCTCCAGCAGTACGCCGACTGCCACTCCCGGTGTTTTCCCTTCATCAATCAAAGGTTGGGCAAGCTCCGCCACTTCAGCTTCAAGGTCGCCTGTGTGAATATAACGAGCGACAGAGTTTGGGGCTATATCCGTTTGAATATCCGAAAACATCCCGCAGGAAGTTGACAGCAGACAAAATCCTGCTGACGACAGACAGAAAAACAAATTTCGAAGCATATGGATTAATATTGTCCCGAAACCACTCCAGTGGCGAACTTACATTATTTTGCATCTGGATCCAGGAGAGCATCATTTTTTCGGTTCTTCACGGTTTTCTGTAAAACGATATAAAACGGGTTCTTCTCGGTTTTCTGTAAAAT
>PUNB01000165.1 GCA_003552565.1 Lentisphaerota bacterium | reverse complement strand
TCGCGCCTAGTCTAAAAAATGAGGAATCGAATAAAAACCAGACAAGGTGCGAGACAAAGTGCGAGACAAGGTTTTATTTCTTGTGCTTGTAGAGACCACAAACACCTTTTCGGATACCCTCTAGACTACCGTTCAGCATGTTACCCCGGCATGTCACACGCCAGAGCTTTAGCATAGGGAAGCCTTGGCGCAGGCAAAAGCAACACGAAGGCGGAAGTCCGGTGGTCGATACTGCGACAGTCAACAATATCCTCGCTGCTTCTTACCGGCAATCGTCCTGCTGCCCACAAAAAAGCCTCCCCCGGACAGTTTTCTGCAGGGGGAGGCCGTTATACTTCAATCCTGATTACTCGTTTACAGCAATCGAAAGTCAGGTTCGTTTTCCTATGCAGTCCCTGCGGCCGCGGAAGAGGAACGTAAATCCGAAACCGCCCAGAAGCAGAACAAACATGCTCGGTTCTGGTACTACAAAGTTATCCACCCAAATATCCATATAATATTCTTCACCATCGGGATCAAAAGCAGCTGTCCGGAACTGGATACCAACCGCGGTCAATGATTCAAGCACATTGGTAGGCACTTCGTTGGTAGATGCTATAAAATCCCATGTTTCCGGGTCCCATTCGTCCCATTCATCTTTTCCATCAAAATAGCGCCTCGGATAAGCCTGGAGAATATCGAAATTACCAGCTAAAGGACTGTCTGGATCGTCCGCTCCCGTTGCCTGCGATTCAAAGTAAGTGTCGTCGTCTCCATCTCCGGTTGTATCGGCATAGATATAATACCAAACTTCATCAACCAGCGATGGGTTAGGTTCGTGGGTGATATTTTCATTGGGTACAAAGGCCAGATGAGCTTCGAACCACTTCGCTACCGACGCGTTATCACTCAGTTTCCCTTCGTCATAGTTTTCCCAATAAACCCAGTCCCCTGGAGACATCAACTCATTGCCAAACCCGTCTTCCTCACTAAGAGAAAAACCGCCAGCTTGGATGCCATTTTCCACTTCATCAATATAGGTAGGATAGGCTCTGTCCCCACTTGAGTCAGTGTAGTAAATGTAATCATCGGTATAATTTCCAACATCATAGTCTTGAAAGTCTTCATGAAGCCTTCTGGCGTAACCCAGGGAGCTTATCATTATACCGACCATAAAAATTGTCAAAAATAACTTCAACATCGTCTTTCTCCTTATCAGTTTTTTGTGTTCCTTAACTTGTTTTTATATAATTATCTTTTCTCTCTCCCCAAGGCTAAGCTGAAAAAGCATCCCATATATCAATTCCGCTTTGAAACTAATAGTGAGGACGCTTTCCTGCCATAAAAAACCTCCCTCTATTCTGCTTCCGAAAGTAATCATGGAACTCTGAATCGTCGTCGATGGCCGCTCCCGTACTCCACCACCCAGCAGCTAATTCCGGATCAACCGCTTCGCTTAGCGACTGACCCCTCTGGGCCTGTTGGCAGGCTCTTCGTCAGGAGGCGGCATTATAATCAGCCGGGCGCGACCACGGCGTGCCTCCGCTGATAACGGCGCCAAAGTCGCTCCAAGTGCAAACACCAGAGCCAAAACCGTCAGCAGCAAGTGTTTCTTTTTCATAAAGTTAGTTCCTTTTTCTTTGCTCTTAATTTTTAATCTCAGCTAAACTGAGAAATTGTTTTTGTTGAGAAATTGTTTTTGTACTTTCTTTTTTTATACTATAACATCCGTTTTTCCGGAATGCAAGTCTTTTTAGCAAATTTTCGAAAAAATTGTCTATTAACTAGTCAGCCACAATGTTGACTTCGTTCACTTTCTACTAAAATAAACCTGTATTTTCGGAATGCAAGTCTTTTTAGAAAAATTGTTTATTAAGCAAGAGTTTGCCCGTCGCGTAATTTCTTTTTTTCGTATATTCATCGTATTTTGTGCTGCTGAAAATCTTGTCTAGTTATGTTGCTTGCAACATAAGTCTCGCACTTAGCCTAAAAAATGAGGAATCGAATAAAAACCAGACAAGGTGCGAGACAAAGTGCGAGACTAGGTTTTATTTCTTGTGCTTGTAGAGATCACAAACACCTTTTCGGATACACTCTAGCTAATTAGCGACCCCGACGCATGATAACTCCCGGATGGTAAAATTTAAACCCGCTATCTCGGCCTCCGCCCGGTATAGCAATATGAATCGGCCCGTCCGGCATCACCTCGCCTCTGTCAAGTGCGGCTGTACCCGGCGCTAAATGGGTTTGCACTTTTACAATTCGACCGACCTTCATGTCTTCGGGCGGGATATCCCAGTTTCTTTGAGTAGCTTCAAGTGTCCGCCTGAATTCGGTTCCGTCAGCCCCCAGAATATGCAGCTGCAACGGCGGAATTTCGGTGACATCGCCAGTCAATTCAACAGTCGCGGTAATCGTCACCGCGTCATGAAGCTGGATTTCACGCGGTTCAATGATTAAGCTTCGAAGTTTTATCCCCGCCGCCAGATCAATCAGATCATTTTGCAGCTCCTCGAGTTTGAGCCTCTTCTCCGCCAGTACATTGTCAAGCTGGGATTGTAATTCGCCGGCAATATCGGCGGGCATATCCATTATCCGGCGCGCGGTCCGATAATGGAACGGGCAGCGGTTCAATACTTGCTGGTAAAGTTTTACAGATCTCTCGTAATCTCCATTGATTTCAGAATAACGGCCGGCATAATAATAAATGAGGTGAACATAAACACTGCTCCATTCGGTCTCATCATCATCCATGCGTTCTTCTCCTGTCGCGTTTCCCAGGCGGATGATGAGGGAGTTCAATTTTTGTTCATTTATGTTTACACCTTCAGCCGCCAGCCTGAGAAGAAGAATGTCCCTGCTCGTTTTCGCACTCCGTCGGAACCGCTGAACCGTGGTCAATCTTTCCGCACCCTTCAGGCCGCGCAGAAGGCATTCGGGGGAAGCGTCCTCAAGCCACATAAGCACCTGTATGTTTTCCAATGCTTCCTCGTAGTTGCCGACGGTAATAAGCCATTCCGTCAGGTCAGCCCGTACTTCCGCTATGTCCGGGTATTCCCGCCGCAGTCGCCGCCCGATCCGGATCGCCTGATGCAGCTCGGACTCAGCGGCGGCGGCGCGGGCCCGGCGCAGCTGCTGAAGACAAAGCTCCCGCTGTCGGCCATAGTCCTCGGCCCGCAGGTCGGCATATTCCTGCCAGCTGCCGGTAACACTTGCCACGGCACTTTCTTTACGAGTGATACGAGCCGCCATTTCCTCCCGGGAAGCGGGATGAGTGCGAACCAGGTCATACAATGAAATTTCACTCTCCTGCGCCCGCGTAAGTCTGTCGCGATTAATCTCTTTCATCAGTTCCACCACCCGCCGGGTCTTCTGGTAATCACCGCGGCGAAACAGCATTTCATACAGATTCTCATAGCACCAGAGGCGGGGAGGGGTCATTTCGATCAGCTCGCCCGGTTCTGAGACCACCTCTTTTAAAATGGCGTAAGTCCGCTCGGCCCGGGAAGGATTTTCCTCGAGAAGCGCCCGCCCCATTTCTTTGAATTTCTTTTCAAGACGCTCCAGCTGCTCGGCGCTGAGCTCCTCACGATCAACTTCCAGAATTTCGGCAAACCCCTGCAGGCATAACCGGGTGACCTGAGGCACATTCGGGAAACGGGCATGCGCGGTTTCATAAGCCTGAATAATGTCAGTTATTTCTACATCATAATCATACCAGGCGGAAAAGTTCAATTGTTTTGCGAAAAGCGCCTGATAATAGCCCTGCGTGGGCAGATGCGCGGTTAATCGGCGGGCCGCTTCCCGCGATGCCAGTACGGCATCTGTCACTTCCAGAAATTCTTCTTCCGCGACCTCCTCGCCAGCATATCGACGGCTGATGTCGGAAGCGATCATCTGCAGGTACAAAGCCCGATAATAATTCGCCATCTCTTTGTCCGGCATGACAGACAGAATCGATTCCGCCTTTTTCACACAGTATTCCGACTGCATTCGCCGGGCGGCGCCCGTAGTTTCAAAATCGTCGCTGATGTAGGCGATTTTACGCAGTTCCATGAGGTCTTTCCCGGC
>PUNB01000258.1 GCA_003552565.1 Lentisphaerota bacterium | reverse complement strand
GCTCAAGAAACCTGATTTCACCTCAACATTCAGCATTCAATATTCGAAATTCAACATTCTTGGCACCACTGCCATTTTCCGGAAAAAAAGGCATTCAAGCACAAGAGATCAAGATATCTGACACTTCGCCCCTACACTTCCTCCCCACACCAAAACTCACCTTTTTTATCACACAAACTATTTTTCGATTTTCACAAGGAACAAACTGCTTTTGAATATTACTAAAGTAGTTGTTATATTAATCTTCGGATAACAACAAACGCCAAATCGCTTAATTAGCTAAGACCCCATGCGAAAAGGGTTCGTTGAAGGTCTTTTGAGCTGAACGCCCCTGCTGGGCTTGTCCCGGCAGGGGCATAAACACCTTTTCGGACGGGGTTCAACTAAAACCAAAAAAAAGGCAAAAAGATTATGAGTGAGAAAATTTTAGAAGCCACTGATCAGGATTTTGACCAGAAAACCTCCCAAGGGACAGTGCTGGTCGACTTCTGGGCGACCTGGTGCGGCCCCTGCCGAATGCAGAGTGAAATCCTGAAAGGTTTGGCAGAAAAACTGCCGGAGGATGCCAAAATTGTAAAGGTGAATGTGGATGAGGCAAGCGAATCCGCCGCTCGCTTCAGCGTTCGCTCGATACCGACTATTGTGCTCCTGAAAGACGGGGAAACCATCCAGCAAATGGTCGGCGTACAGGATGAAAAAACTCTGCTTCAGGCGCTGGAATAAAAGGCAGCCTTTTTTCCGGGACCCGAACATTCTTAATGTGCATGGCGTGAAAGCGCTTGCCTTGTGTGAGAGTTGACATTTTTATGGATTAGGGCGAAAGATTAAGAGGAAAGATTAGGAAAAGACGGGTGCGCCCCTTAATCTTTTGCCCTGATCTTTCGCCTTAATCGGCCATGTACCACCCTCTAAGTCTCTCCATCAGGGTATCAGGCGCATCGCGCCGGCGATCAGGCTTATGTAAGGCTTCGTCGATAGTGGGCATGAAAGACGATCACAATGTGCCCGTAAATTCTGCTCACAATTAATCTGGAGATTATCCATGCCGATATATGAATACCGATGCGACCATTGCGGACACTGTTTTGAAAAACTGATTCGCTCCGATGGCGACACGCCGACAAACTGCCCGGCCTGTGAACGGGAGGATTTGCGCAAGCTTTTTTCCTCCTTCAGCCCGGCAGTCAATCAACCGTCGTCGCCTTGCGAAAATGGCGGCTGTCCTTCCATGAACAGCGGCGCCTGCTCGGGTGGCGCCTGTCCGTTTTAATCTTGGACTTTTACTTTGAGGTGGATTTATGTACAGCCAGTACGGTTGGGCCAGAATAGCGACGGTAAGCACCGAAACCAGAGCGGGGCAGCCTGAGTTTAACCTTGCCGAGATTCTCAGCGCCCTGGAATCCATCGCTGACTCCGAACCGGATGTGGCGGTTTTCCCTGAACTCGCTCTCAGCGGCTATACATGCGCCGATCTGTTCCATCAGAACACCCTTTTGAACGCTGTTGAAGAAACTCTGAATACATTACTCAAAGAGACCGCCGACTATCCTGTGGCGCTGGCGGTTGGACTGCCCGCGGCCGTTCAGGGACAGCTTTTTAACTGCGCCGCGATTTTGCGGAAAGGCAGTTTACTCGGAGTTGTGCCGAAAACTGTCATTCCGAATTACCAGGAATTTTATGAACGCCGCTGGTTCGCCAGCGGTCTTCAAGCGTCATCTGATCAAATAACCTTATGCGGTCAGTCAGTGCCTTTCGGCACGGATCTGCTGTTTTATTCCGACAGCATACCTGAGTACTGTTTCGGGGTGGAAATCTGCGAAGATTTATGGGCGCCCAATCCCCCCTCCACGAATCTGGCTCTGCAAGGAGCGCTACTGCTGCTTAATCTCTCCGCCAGCCACGAACTGGCGGCTAAATCCGAGTACAGGAGCCAATTGATCACTCAGCAATCGAGCCGCTGTCTGGCCGCCTACGCCTATTCATCCGCCGGCCCCAGTGAATCCAGCACCGATATGGTTTTCGGCGGCCATTGCATGATTGCCGAAAACGGCCGAATTCTGCGGGAATCCAAGCGTTTTCAGCGGGGGACTCATTGGACGATCGCCGACATTGATCTGCAGTTTCTGCGCCATGAAAGACTGATAAACCATGCCTTTCAAAGCCAGATCGGCCGCTCTCAGGAGCCCCCCCGCCGGATAGCCTGCGAAATTAGAGATCAGGCCGGCACACCGACGGGTCTGAAGCGCCCCTTGGCCCAACTGCCTTTTGTTCCCGGTGATCCCGAGAGGCGACAGCAGCGCTGCCGGGAAATACTGACGATACAATCCAGCGGCCTGGCCACCCGCATGCATAACACTTCCATTCAAAACCTGGTCATCGGCCTCTCCGGCGGCCTGGACTCAACCTTGGCGCTGCTGGCCGCCAGCGAGGCCTGCCGCCTTCTGGAACTGCCCCTGGACAACATTCACGCTTACACCATGCCTGGTTTCGGCACCTCGGAACAGACCCGGAAAAATGTTTCCGAACTGGCCGAAAAAATGACAATCAAGCTGGAAGAAATCGATATAAAACCGGCCTGTAAGCAGCTTTTCGACGACCTCGGACATGACGGTGAAACCCCGGATGCCGCTTATGAAAACATTCAGGCCCGGGCGCGGACACAGATGCTGATGAATAAAGCCAATATGCTCCAAGGGCTGGTGGTCGGCACCGGCGACCTGTCTGAACTGGCTCTCGGCTGGTGTACCTACGCCGGTGATCAGATATCCATGTACAATGTCAACGCGGGAGTGCCCAAAACTCTGGTTTCTTATCTGATTCAGGAGGCCGCTGATCGCTTATCGGAAGAACAGCCTGAGAAGGGTGAAGTGCTGAGAAAAATTCTGGCCACCCCAATTTCTCCCGAGCTGCTGCCGCCGGGAGAACAAGGTGAAATTGAACAGCGAACCGAGGAGACCATTGGCCCCTATCAGCTGCATGACTTCTTCCTTTATTACCTGATCAGATGCGGATATCCGCCAAAAAAAGTCCTGATCCTGGCGGCCGCCGCTTTCGCCGAAGAGTACGAAGAAGAAGAAATCAGAAAATGGCTGCAGGTTTTTCTGCGCCGTTTCTTCTCACATCAGTTCAAACGCTCGTGCATGCCTGACGGACCTAAGGTCGGCACTATTTCCCTATCTCCTCGGGCCGACTGGCGCATGCCCAGTGATGCAACCGCTGATTGCTGGCTGAATGACCTGGGGGAAGCCGCTGACTAGAGGTTATGCGAAAAGGGTTTTATGGTCTATACACGCACGAATAATAAAACCTAGTCTCGCACTTTGTCGCGCACCATATCGAAATATCGATTAGCCTGAACACAAAAACTCAATTTTCATGAGAAAAAAATTAAAAACTCGACAAGGTTGAACTCAAAAACACGCGATATACCTTTTCACACGGCATCTAACTAACCTCACATAAAAGGAAAAAAATGAAATTTTTTATCTGGAATGACAATCTGAAAACCGGCATGGCCGAGATGGACCGACAGCACCGGGAATTGATCAAACGCATCAATTCATTTGTCGAGGCCTGTATCCAGGAACCGCGGGATTTTGACCTCATGAAACGCACTTTTGGTTTTCTAGATGAATATGTGGTTGAACACTTTCAGCTGGAAGAATCTCTTATGCTGAAGTATGAATTCCCGCTCATGGACAATCATACCCACGACCATAATGAGTTCTGTAAATGGGTAGCCGAGGCAAGCGATAAAATCAGCCAGCGGGAATTTCCGGAATCCCTGGTTATGGAAGCCAATTACCGGCTGGTGGAATGGCTCCAGCTGCACATCCGCAACCGAGACCGAAACCTGAGCCAGTTTCTGCAAAAAACCGCCGAAGAGAAAAAAGTCCCTTCTCTTCTGAAACTGATCAAGGGCGACAGTTGAATAACCTACTATAGCTGGAGGGTATCCGGAAAGGTATCTCCGGACACTTAAAATTCATACGCCCCCGCCGGGCTTGTCCCGGCGGAGCGAAAGATTGCAATTAAAAGAATGTTCAACCTTTTTT
>PUNB01000270.1 GCA_003552565.1 Lentisphaerota bacterium | reverse complement strand
GAACGGTATTTCGATATCCAGTTCATCAAAGCGCTTCTTCATTCTTCGATTGAACTCCCGCCCGACCATCCATTGCATAATAGGCTTGGTTTTTGTCCGGGCCCGGATTATAATCGCCGAATCAGCGAACTTATCAAGCCCGAGAATTTCAATCGGCTCAAGGATGTTTTCTCCGTACTCCGGATCAGCCCGCAGCTGTTCATCGATTTCTTTAATAACCTCAATAACCTGGTCAACGTCTTCCCGGTAAGCCACGCCAATATCGAAGACATACCTCGACCATTCCTTGGTCATATTGGTGACAGTTCCGATTTCTCCGTTCCGGACATAATGAACATTGCCGGACAAATCACGCAAAGTGGTCAATCGCAGCCCCACATGTTCAACCAGGCCTCCCTTGCCGGCGATCTCAACCACATCATTCACTCGGATCTGATCATCATACAGAATAAAAAAACCGTTGATAATGTCCCGAATGAGATACTGACCGCCGAAGCCGACCGCCAGACCGCCCACCCCCAGAGCGGTGATAATCGGAGCAATGGAAATCTCCAGCTGGCCGAGAATCATGACCAAAGCAATCAACACCCATAAAATCGTCAGAACCGTGGAAAGCACATCTCCCAAGGTGTCCAGCCGCTTCTGAACCTCCCCGTCTTTTTGCTTGGATAAACGCACAAAGAAACTTCGACTAAGCTTGCGGGACACCTTGATCGCCAGCAGCGCCAGCAGAGCGATCAATAATATGCGCCAGCCATAATCCAGCATCCAGGATTGAGCTTGTTCAAAAAAATTCTGCATTTCAGACTCCTGTAATATTTTCGGTCCAATCTTCTCAGTTATTGAAAATCAATCCGACTATCACCATCAATGATACTTGATTTTCCTTTCTCAAGAAGTAAGTTTCCATTGTTTTTGACCCAGACAATGGCTTGATCACGCCTTTCGAAAATATTGATAGGTTATTCGTCAAGCGCGGACAATAAACATACCTAATGAATTATTCATTGCCAATCAATTTAAAAGCATTCCAATTATATCCCTTCATAAATAAAAATGACAAATTATTACCTCGGAATAGACATAGGCTCGACAACCTTTAAAGCGGTGCTTCTTACCTCGGAAGGCGAGGTAAAGCACAGTGTTTACGAACGCACCAAGCCTATCGAAGGCAGCGGCGGCATTGTCTGCTCGGGATATTGCAACAGTTGCGGACAATGCAATTTCGGCGCTCTGAAAAAAGCTGTCACTAAATTCATTCAGGAAGCCGGACTCGAGGATGATGACATCACTTCCACGGTGGTCACCGGCAGCCAGATTACGGAATCCGCCGAACCGGTCTTCAAGTACGACTATTTCGTCAGTGAGGTATCCGCCCATGTCGCCGGCGCTCTGCATTATCACCCTGAAGCCAAAGCTATACTGGATGTCGGGGGACAGGACAGCAAAGCGATGCTCTACAGTGATGACATGAACACCTGGGTTTCCAGAATGAGCGGCATCTGCGCGGCTGGAACCGGAGCTTTCCTTGACAGTGTCGCCGACAAGCTGAATATACCGATTGAAAATATGGCTGAACTGGTCAATTATAATTCCGATCTGGAAGTGTCATCGGTATGCGCGGTGCTCAACGCCACATCGGTCAACAAATTTAAAAATCGTTTTCCCCTCGGAGATGTGATTGACGCCGCCTGTCGCGCTCAAGCGCGAACCATCATGTCCGGTGTCGGCGAATTATTGTATGAATGCAAAACCCCGATTGTTTTCCAGGGCGGAGTCGCTTCCAACCAGGCGGTCGCCTATTACCTAAAGCAGGTTTCCGGCAATGAGATAATAATCCCCCCCTATCACCAGCTCATGGGCGCCCTGGGAGCCGCGTGTCTGGCACGGCAGCACTCGAAACTTCTATTCAACGGCGGCCTGAAATACCCGCCGTTTGAAAATGAACCCACATTGAAATCCGTGGGCATGCGGGCCAAACAAACGCGCAGGGAATTTCTTTCGCGCGGTAAAGAACCTTTGGTCTGGCGTAATTTATTCTTTCCCGCTGAAATTCTCAACGCTTTCGGCGTGCGCATGTTGACACTGGAAACTTACGCCGCACTGTTTTCCAGGAATCAGAAAAAGATGGCCCGCGCGCTTGATGCCGCGGCCTACAAAGGTTTCGCGGCTGAAACCTGCACCTTCCTGAGGGTGCTTGAAGGACTGGAACTGCCCCGACCGGATTTCGCCGTTTCCACCTCGGAACCATGCCAGCAGGGTGAACGGGTCTTCGTGGACCTGGCCCGCACCTATGGCTTCGAAGATGATTTTTATTCACTTAACACACCATTGGATCATAGTGAAGACGGCATTGAAAAAGTCGCCGGCGGCTTGCGTGAAGCGGTTGAACGCATGGAAAAAGCAATCGGCGCGAAATTGGACCCCGGACATCTGGCCGAGGCCTGCCATCTCTCCAATCAGGCCCGGCATGCAGCCATCAAATGCAACCGTATACGATGGGAAAATCCGCCCCTGTTAAGAGGAACCAAGGCGCTGTACTTTTCGGCAATATTTTCACAGCTTTGGGGAAAGCGCGAACTGGTTGACATTCATCAGCAATTCTATCGGGAACTGCTGGAACAAAAGGAAAAAATATCCTCTGACTACTCACTCGAAGACACCCATCGCCTCTTGTGGCTGCACCTGCCGCCTTTTTACGACACTCGCCTTCTGGATTATCTGGAAATAACCTGCAACGCACCGATCGTTTTCGAAGAGGTCAACTTTGTCAACTGGGCGCCGCTCGACCCCGATGATCCGTACAGGTCACTGGCGCGCAAATTGCTCACTGTCGGCTTCCTTGACCCCAGCCACCGAGTGGAACTGATCAAGCAGAACGCTCCGAAAATAAACCTGGACGGGTGTGTTCTATATAACCATGGATTCGGAAGATGCTCGATGGCTGACAGCTTCTTTGTCCGACATCTGCGGGACGAACTCAGAAAAATCGGCCTGCCCCTGCTGGTGCTGGATGGCGACTGTGTGGACAGAACAACCGACCCCTGCAGCACTTACACCAAAATTTCCAGTTACGTGGAGTCGCTGAACCATAAACGCTACGGCAATATCTTTGGAAGAAATATGGAGCATGACATCAGCGTGTCAGCCTAGCGTATCTTCCGACTTTTGTGAAACACCGGGTTTGATAGCCACAAAAAACACCCGCCTACGCTAAAGCTCCGGCGAGGCATGCCGGCGCGGCATGCAAAAAGTCACAAAAAATTTATTATCCGTGTTAATCAGTGTCCATCCGCCTGCCTGATCCACTTAATCGTTGTTGTTTTGGATGAATCTGAAGAACTTTTGTCCCATCAGATTTTCTGCTCGGGGTATCAGGCGCCCCGCGCCAGCGGCGGGGGTTATATGAAACATCGCAACTATCTTAAAGCGGCGGCCTGACGCCGCCTGTCTGACCACTTGGCTCAACAAGGAATCGCTCCTTATAAAGAGTTATGTGTTTTCGACAACTATCACTTTGATTGTTTGAGTTTACTCAACAAGTGGTCAGGCACTCCAAGGATGCTCCGCATCAGTTCAAGACACCGAGCCGAAGGCTCTTTCGGAGTGCGGTGAGCTCTCACCGCTTTGGTATAGTAGCTTATGTGAGACTTCGCCTTGTTAACCTTGTCCCGAATCCGCCTGAGGCGGATCACAAACCTAATTCCAAAGTCAAAAAAAAACTGGACAAGGTTTTTAGCAACATAAATTCAGGTCTCGACCCCTTTTCGCGGAAGGTCTAACTAGACCCCGTCCGGAAAGATATCACACCCATGCTCCCGCTTGTTTCGGATGAGATTTCGGTTTTTCAGCGGCAAAAATTCGCCCCCCCTTCGCGAATAATCTGGCTAACACCAAAAAAAGGTCTCTGGAAATCGAGCCTTGAGAGCTCGCTTCCAGAGACCTGTTATTTTCAGACTGACTTTATCTTGACAAGAATAATGATAAGCTTCTCGCCAATTTTTTAACGGGATCAAGGAATCAGCTTATATGTCATAATACAGGGCAAATTCCCACGG
>PUNB01000236.1 GCA_003552565.1 Lentisphaerota bacterium | reverse complement strand
CGAAGTCTCACATAAGCCCCGCCACCGGCGCGATGTGCCTGATACCCCGAGGGTGAGACTTGTTGCGGCATATGAAACCTTGTCTCGCACCTTGTCCAGTGTTTTTTGAATTTGGAATCAGGTTTGTGATCCGCCTGAGGCGGATTCGAGACAAGGTTAACAATGCGAAGTCTCACATAAGCCAGGAACCACAAAACAGGAAAATTGCCAACCGTGCATATTGAACGCATAATTTCCGGCGGCCAGACCGGCGCCGACCGGGCCGCTCTCGATGCCGCCCTGGCAAAAGGTTGCCCGCACGGCGGCTGGTGTCCGCGCGGGCGCTTGGCGGAAGACGGACCGATCCCTCGACGCTACCGACTGCGGCAGATGCGTTCACCGGATTACGCCAGCCGCACTGAGCGCAATGTCCTCGCCGCCGATGCCACAATAATTTTCACCTTCGGCCCGCCGCGCTTCGGCTCCGGCGCCACCATCGGCTACGCTCGCCGTAATCAGCGGCCTTGGCTGCATCTGGATCTCAACCGCCACCAGCAGGATACCGCGGCTGCCGAAAAAATTATCGACTGGCTGCGACAGCCGCCGCTCCAGAAGGAACTCTGGCCGGCACCTTCCAATGACCATAAAAAAACAGCGGCAGCCGACACCGCTTCAAACAATAACGCCTCAGATGCTCCCGAAGAAACAAAACTGGTGCTTAATATTGCCGGTTCCCGCGCTTCCTCCTCGCCGGATATTTATGACCGAGTGTTCAACATTGTCACTTTGCTGCTTGAGTTGACAAACAAGGTTTAAAAGCAGAACTCATCAATCACTCCCACCATCAAATGCGTTCTCCGGCATGTGTCCAGCGTCGATCAAAGCTTTATCGCGCTCCGCCATTCGCAAGTCATGCTTCACCATCATCCGGGCCAGTCCTTCCAGGTCCACTTCCGGATGCCAGCCAAGCTCTTCATGAGCCTTGGAGGCATCTCCCAGCAGCAGGTCGACTTCAGTGGGACGAACGTAACGAGGGTCAAAATCCACGTGATCCCGATAATCCAGATCAAGTTCGGCGAAAACCAATTCGAGGAATTCTTTCACCGATGCCGTTCGGCCAGTGGCCACAACATAATCATCCGGTTTATCCTGCTGCAGCATCAGCCACATGGCTTTGACGTAATCGCCGGCGAAGCCCCAGTCACGCTGAGCATCCAGATTGCCGAGAAACAAGCGTTTCTGCAGCCCCAGTTTAATGCGCCCCGCGGCCCGAGTGATTTTGCGGGTGACAAAAGTTTCGCCGCGCCGGGGAGATTCGTGATTGAAAAGTATACCGCAGCTGACATGCATGTTGTAAGCCTCCCGGTAATTAACCGCGGCCATGTGGGAAAAAACCTTGGCCGCCCCATAAGGGCTGCGGGGATTGAAAGGGGTTGTCTCTTTCTGCGGGGTCTCCAGAACCTTGCCGAACATTTCACTGCTGGAAGCCTGATAAAAACGCACCTGTCGATTGGTGGAATCCTGATATTCGCGTATCGACTCGAGCTGCCGTATGGTGCCGACTCCGGTGATCTCAGCGGTATTGATCGGCAGTTCAAAACTCACCCGCACATGCGACTGGGCCGCCAGATTGTACACTTCATCCGGCTGCACTTCATCCAGAAGACGACGCATACAGTGAGTGTCGGTAACATCACCGTAATGCAGTCGCAGACGGGCATCCTGAATATGGGGATCCTTATATAAATGCTCAATGCGCTCGGTGTTGAAAGTGCTGGCCCGGCGCACTAATCCATGCACTTCGTAGCCTTTGTCCAAAAGGAATTCACTCAGATAACTGCCGTCCTGGCCGGTGATTCCGGTGATCAAGGCTTTTTTTATTGAATTAGACATCATTATTACTCCTTGAATAATTTACCGAACAAATATGTAATTGCTTCCCAACTTCAGGACAGTGCGTCTTCATGAAACAGCAGCATGAGTCCCAGATACAGAAAGGTCAGGCCGTTGAACAGCATGTGCGCCAGAATCGGGTGCCAGAGACTGCCGCTGCGCAAGCGCAGTCGTTGAAGCACCAGTCCTAAAAAAAACAGCGCCGGAATATGCAATAAAGAACCGTGAACCACGGCGAAAATCGCGGCCGTCATCACCGCCGCCCGCTTCTCCCCCGCCGGACGCAGCGCGTCGAACAAAACCAGCCGGAACAGAATCTCCTCGGAAAAAGGGGCTATGATTACGGCGCCGACAATCACACTGACCGCTAACAGCACTGTCGGTGATTCAAGCAGCATTTCCAATATCGGCATTGGCGACGGCTCATAACCAAAAAACATCAGCGTCATCGCGGTTGCAATGACCACTGCCGAAGCGGCAAAGTGAAGTCCGATGCAGAACAAAAAAGCCTTCGGCAGGATACGGAAAATGGCTTTCAACCCTTTGCTGGATAATTCAAAAGCTGAAACCCGCTCTCCCGCAGGCAGCCTTTGCCGGGCGACAATCAACACCGCCAGCAACGGAGCAATCTGAATCGGCGCCAGCGCCAGCCAGAAATCCAGTGCCGGCAGCCGGGGCAGTTGTCCAGCCAATGCTCCGGCCGCCGCCAAGCCAAGCATCAAAGCCGCCAGCGCCGCCAGGGCGGCCTGCCGGCTCCAGCCCCTGAAAAAGCAGACTGGCTGCTCGAAATCTGGTTGATTGAAACACATGCTATATTACAGCTGTTGTTGAATTTAACGGAATCAGGAAATTGCCAAGTGGCGACAACCGGTTTAATGTATTATGTTTAAGCTGAATTCATAGTCCGATGGAGGACAGGAACGAAAAACCCAATCAAAACCAGAAACTAAATTTTAAGGAAAAGCGTTATGAATAAAAAATCTCTAGCCGATGTCAATCTGCAAGGCAAAAAAGTGCTGATGCGGGTGGATTTCAATGTGCCGCTGGACAGCGGCCGGATTACGGACGACACAAGAATAAAAGCCGCTATGCCCAGCATCAAACATATCCTTGATGACGGTGCCGAGGGCCTGATCCTGGCCAGTCATTTAGGGCGTCCCAAAGGCCGCGGTTACGAAGCTGAATTCAGTCTGCGGCCGGTCGCTGAACACCTGGCCTCAATGCTTGGAAAGGAAGTCCGGTTCGCCGAAGACTGCCTGGCCGCCGACGAACAGGTGCAGTCCCTGCAGAAAGGCGAAGTCCTGATGCTCGAAAACACCCGTTTTCATGCCGAGGAAGAGGGCAAAGTCAAGCGCACCGACGACATGAGCGATGAACAGTATAAACAGGCCAAGAAGGAAATGAAAGAAAAACAGCAGGAGATGGCTCGGAAGCTGGCTTCTTACTGTGATGTCTATGTGAATGACGCCTTCGGCACCGCCCATCGTTCACACGCTTCCACCGCCGTTATCTGTGACTACTGCGACCTCTGCCTGGCCGGTTTCCTTATGCAGAAAGAAATCGCCTTCCTCGGCCAGGCGGTCAGCAATCCGGCACACCCCTACGTGGCCGTGATCGGCGGCGCCAAAGTTTCAGGAAAGCTGGAGGTGCTGCACAATCTCTTCGGCAAGGTCGACACCTTTTTGATCGGCGGCGGCATGGCTTTCACTTTCCTGAAAGCAATGGGGATTGAGATCGGAGATTCACTGGTCGAGAACGACCTGATCGACACCGCCAAAGAAACCATGGAAAAAGCCGAAAAAGCCGGCGCCAAATTCCTGCTGCCGCTGGACCATGTAGTCGGCGACCGCTTCGCCGCCGATGCCGAAACCCGCACCACCGAAGGTCAGGCGGTGGAAAAAGGCTGGCTGGGGCTGGACATCGGCCCGAAAACCATAGCCGCCTTTGAAAAAGAGGTTAAATCATCCCGCAACCTGGTCTGGAACGGACCCATGGGATGTTTTGAAATGCAGCCGTTCGCCGAAGGCACCATGGCCATCTGTCGAGCCATCGCTGAAAGCGACACCGTCAGTATCATCGGCGGCGGCGATTCGGTCAGCGCGGTCAACCAAAGCGGCCTGGCGGATAAAATGAATCATATTTCCACCGGCGGCGGCGCTTCCCTGGAATTTCTGGAAGGAAAAACCCTGCCCGG
>PUNB01000123.1 GCA_003552565.1 Lentisphaerota bacterium | reverse complement strand
GCTCCATCTGCCGCCTCGATGGCGGCTCCAATGGCGGCGGTGTTTGATTTCCCGCCGCCCGGTTCTCCGCCAAAGTCCCGGAGATTGAAACTTTGCTCCGGAATCTCCGGCAGTACAGGCTGCGAAAAGGGTGTGAATACATTTTTCTTAGACATAATTTAATTCCTTTAACTTTTTAATAACTTTCCCGATTTTTTGAGATATCTCTTCAGAAGACCAAGGGGAACTTTAGCCTAAATAATTCATGCGGATTCGGCCATGCGTCATTGCGAGGGCTGAAACCTGAAAGCTGAAGACGGAAAGGTGAAGTAGGAGGCTCAAAGAGTCCTATTTCATATTTTTGTGACTTTTTGTGTTTTTTGTGGCTATTCTTATCTTCGGCAAACTTGGCTCGTGAATTATTCAGGTTACTTTATGGAGAACCTTTTCTTCTCAAAATCAGGGCATAGTCGGTCACCGGCAAGGCGAAACTGTAGCCTTCCCCATCGGAAGTTCCGTCAACCTGATAAATATTGCCAGTATAGGGGTCGAGCAGCTCGGCCCGGCTCCAGTCACCCGCAACCCATAAATCAACCTTGTCCGGCGCCTCTTCATCCAAGGCGATCTCGCCGTTCTTCCAATAGGTTATATACGGCCGCCTGCCGCTGTCCTGAAAATGGAAAGCCTTAACCGTCGGCATCAGGCAGTCCGCGGTGGTTGTCTGAACATGCGCCCGCCAGCGCCGTCGTACCGGCTGCGTGTCGGCATCGAATAAACCGCAGATCCGCTGGTAAACATAAAAAGAGGGCTTGCGAGTCGCCTTAGGCGCCCGCAGCAGCCCTTTGGGATTCACCTTGTCCGGCTCGCGATAGCCGAGCAAGTCAATCGCCTGGTGCCAGGAGACATGTTTTATGCCAAGGCCGAGATGACACAGCACATGCCGGCTCAGCCATTTGGCCTGTAGAACCTCGGAAGTCCGATCACGGTGTGCCTTGGCGCCGGTGCCGCCGGGCTGCGAAGGGTAGCCGCTTTCTCCCTGCCAAAGCTCAGCCCGCGGGTTGTATTCAGCCACCAGAGCTTTCGCCGCCGCGAAATCTTCGGCGTAATCGCGGTCCGGAGGATAACGATAAGAATGAAAGGTAACTATGTCCACACTATCGGGATCGGTGATGTTTTCAAAAAACTCCCGGGTGAATTTATGACCGGCAGGAGAGAGGAAAGCTCCGGTCATGGCCAGAGCGGCAATCCTGGCTTCCGGAAAGACTTCCCGGATCGCGGCCTGAGTCGACTCGAACAAGCGGGCGTATTGGTCTCCTCCTATCGGCAGATTGACCCAGAACTTTGGATGATTCGGCTCATTCCACACCTCATACACCTGCACTCGATCACGGAAATGAGCTGTCAACGCCTTGACATAATTCAGCCACGCCGTCTCGGCTTCCGGCGTGTTCAGGGGCACTTGCCCGACCGCCTGCTCCGCCGAGGGACCGGCTTCCGGCGTGTAAAGAGGATTGCCGTAGCTGAGACTCAGCCAGGGCTGAATACCTGACTTCAACAGAGTGTCGACCTGCCAGTCAAGCCAGGAGAAATCATATTTTCCAGGTTCTCTTTCACACTTGATCCAGCCGGTCTGCAAACGCGCCCATTTCACTCCCAGCTCCGGCAGTTGAGGGAATACCGGGACGGGGTCGAAATAATCCCGGTCCAGAGTTTCGCAGCCGACCCCGCAATACGAGGCTTTGATTTCCGAACTGTTTCGAACCGGCATGGTACCAGTTTGACGTAAATCGAATGAGGTAAAATGTTCCATACGTTTTTTCCTTATCGGATTGTGTACAATTGCAGGTACAATTGCGGCTAAGCCACATCATTTTACTGCATGGCAGGTTGTTATATAAAAACATAAGGCTATTCACGGTCTTAGAAGCGGGTTTTTAAGTCAAAATCGACACTTTAACGACTTCTATGCCGCGAAAGCTCAAAAAGACATTCGGCACTTGCAAACGTTGTGTGCCTGCCCGTTCCTGATCACTTACAACCCCGATTTTGATAAAAAATCAGCCTTCTAAGCCCTTATTCGACCCTCAAAATTTTCATAACTTGTTTTTTCTGTGCGAATTAATGCGGCTTAGCCAGAATTTCACTGCCTTTGCGCCACCAAGTCTATATCCTTGACCAGCACACCGTCGGGGCGGGTCGCGATAAAAAGGATGGCATCGGCAACTTCTTCGGCCCGCAGGAATTTCGACCTGTCAGCCTCACGTCCATCCCAGTAGCCGGTGTCGACCGCACCTGGAGAAACCAGAGAAACTCTGATATTGTCTTCCGCGACCTGCTGTCTCAGGCCGTCGGTGTAACCGTTCAGAGCATGCTTGGTCCCGCAATACACCGGCGCGGTCGGGTTGCCGCGCTTGCCGGCTCCGGAGGAAACATTGATGACGTGCCCGTGCCGACGCGATTTCATGCCGGGCAGAACCGCGCGAGTACAGTAAAACACCCCGCTGATGTTAGTTTCCACCATCCTGCGGTAATCTTCGGTCGGACATTCGGCCAGGTCGGTCGGGATCCCCAGGCCGGCATTGTTGATCAGAATGTCTATGCCGCCGCTCTGCTGTTCTATCTCCGCGAACACCCGGCTCACCGCGCCTTCATCGGCTACGTCCAGCACCTTGCATGAAACCACTGCGGAATCAGCTCCTTGCAGGATACTCTTTTCAGCCTTTTCCAGACGCTGAGCTGAGCGCGCCAGGAGAACAACCCGACATCCGGCCGCGGCGAATTGTTCAGCCGCCGCCAGACCGATGCCGCTGGACGCGCCGGTGATTACTACGGTTTGGTTGGTTAAGTCTTTAGTCGGCATTATACAAACTCCAAATTAATGTTTTTTTCAAACCACGAAACACTTTGAACACGCGAAACGCACCTTCCTGTGTGTAACTGCTGTGTTATTCCTTCAACAGCGCCTCCGCATTGCCGTCCTGTCCTTCATCCCGATCATAAGTCATGGTAAAATCTCCCCCCAGGCTGCGTACCCTATCGGTTGACAGACATACACGGGGGCGAAAGCTGTCACTTGACAGGTAGGCCAGCATCTGGTGCAGCAGGAACATGGCCGCCGTGTCTGATTCGGATAAAGCAAGGCCGCAGACCAGCAGCTTTCCAGCCCCCACCCGCCATTCGAAAACCGCGGCCTGCTTGACTATCAGCTTGTAGGAACTGACAAACTCGACAATGGGATCGAAGGGGATATCGTCGAACACCGCCGCGCGAGCGCCATCCAGCATGGGTTGGAACTGCCAGTCACAGAAGCCTTCGTGCGGGAACCGGGCCATCAAGGGATGATCCTCGATCACCGTGGCCGCCGTGCCGACCGTGCGTCCACCACTCAGGTGCATGTAGGGCAGCGACGGGAACGATGCGGTGCCGATCAGCAACAGCGATTCGCCTCGCGAAAGACGCTGCAAGGCGCTTTCATCCAAGTCATTGACAATTTGAGATGATTCCGGCATTTCGAGAGCCGGGAACAGCCAGATATCCCACCGGTTTTCGATTTCGCAAGACGCACCGGAAAGCCGCGCTGACAGGCTCAGTCTCCGCGGCGCGTCAAGGAAGGGGAGACGACATGACAGCTTGCCAAGTTCGGCATTGCCCCCGGCGGAAACTCCTTCCGCCTGCCAACAGCCGCGGGCAAACACCTGGCCGGCAGCCGGGTCGTGAAGAATCCATTCGACCGTGCCTTTCTCCAGCGGGGCATGTCCGAACAACGAGGCGTAAAGCGTTACCTCAAGCGATTCACCATAACGGAAGTCGCGTTGCGAGGTCAGATCGCAAAGCAGGACGCTTTCCCCGTTGTAGCGGCGGACTTCGGCCGCCGATTCGCCTGGCCTCAGTTCGTGGAATTCGTTAACAATTCCTACGCTGTACCCGGTTCGATGCCAGTGGTTGTCGAAGGCGCCCAGGTAGTCATACCCCGCCACTGGATTTAACAGACGGACCTTTTCCACATAGGCTTTGCGCAAAGCGGCCACGCGACGACTGGCGTTGGCGTAATAACGCGGCGCCCGTTTGTGCAGGCCTTCGCGCTGCAGGT
>PUNB01000149.1 GCA_003552565.1 Lentisphaerota bacterium | reverse complement strand
TGAAGTGGAACTGTCTGGTCTGTCCGAAACTCAACATTCAGAATTCAGAATTCAAAATTCATTATTAGTGTTCCCTGTTTCTTCTACGGGGTATCAGGCGCCCTGCGCCGGCGGTCGGGCTTGTATGAAACATCGGGTTCTTCGTTCGTTGTTCCTGGTTCTTCGTCAGCAGGATTTGCGAGCACATTGTGGTCGTCTTTCATGCCCATTACCGATGAAGCAGGTGGTTTAAGCGTAACCAAGTAAGAGCGGGCTTAAGTGTTCGATTAAGTGTTCGATTAAGTGTTCGATTAAGTGTTCGATTAAGTGTTTAAGTGTCATGGTCTCCACGCCTCTCTGCTAAACACTTCGTCGCACTCTTCGTTCCACCCTTCGTCTCATCCTTAGGTGGTTACGCTTAAACCACTGTCTTCATTGGCCTGCACGCCACACTAGACTGACCCTCCGCGAAAAGGTGTTTACGGTCTCTATACGCACAAACAATAAAAATATGTTGCGCTTCGCGTTATGTTGCGAAATGAGTTGTTTTTGTGCTCACGAGTGCTCAGTTTCGTGGTTGTTCGCAACATAACGCGGAACGCAACATAACGAGACAAGGTAAGCACAAAATTAGGTCTCGACCCCTTTTCGCGGAGGGTCTAGCAAGATCCGTGTCCATCTGTGGTTTTTATGTTTTCCGAGTTCCTTGAGCTAACGGACGAGACAGGGTGCGAGATTCGCCTAAAGCGGACACCCCAGATTAAATCGGGTAAACCCGGTAATGGATCACATAAATTCCGTCTTCCAGGTCAGGCCGCGGCCACGGTTCCAGATCAACCCTGCTTCGGCCCTCGGGCAGCTGAATGTTGGGATAGACTTTTTCAGCCATGCGAGTGCCTTTCACGGTATTGATCTGTATATGCAGATCCACTTTCCGAGCTTCTCCGAGATGCAGAATCACTGGCCGAATCAGATCATCCGGACCGTAAACCACGTTCACATCCCGGCTGCCGCCCAAGGTGGGCTGGAAGACCATGGATAAAATATGGAAGGCCAGCTTGCGGTGCCCCTGCGGATCGGCCAAAGGTTTTTCATAGGTGCCGGAATTGCCGCCGCCGTCAATAGTACACCAGGCCATGCCGTCATAATCCAACAGTCTTTTTTTGCGATAGGCTTCATACGCGCTGAAAGCCTGCCAGGCCTGACTGATGCGCCATTCATGCAGATACAGACGGCGGCCGATGGAGCCGACATCGTAATCGATCTCATAAGAACGCAGTCGATGATAAGGCTGGCCGCGCTGCAGCCGCCAGTTGGGTTGCGAAGCGGATTCTTCGCTTTCAAAATCGAAATAAGCGTGATCGGGACTGTTCAGATACTGATCACGGAAACCGGTGGTGAGCCAGCCTTGCTCCCCGCACCAGTCTTCAGGGTAAGGCCATTTGCGCAGGATGCTCCATTCATGACCATAACCGGTGGGGGTTTCCATGTTGCCGCGAACCACCATGGGATGTTGCCATGCCGGCAGGGGAGTAAGCGGCTGATTGTCCCGGCCCGTGGCGCCGTCTTCACTGGGAGCTTTCAGCTGATCGAAATTGGCGGTGGGCGAAATCAGCCGGGAGGTGTCCGCGGAGAGTATCGTATCGACGACGCGCTGAAACCATTCGGCACCTTCGTTTTGCCAGCTTTCGAATTTCGGGTGATTTCCCGGCTGCCACATGACTATACTTGGATGATTGCGAACCTGGCGGATGTCGTCAGCGAGGTGCTCAAAGGAAATCTGCCAGGGACTGGAGGTGCGCACCCATTCATTGGTGGTCCACTGAAAGAGGATGCCCAGCTGATCGCCGATCTCCGGCAGGCGCGGATCATTAATGCCGCCGGCGGGACCGTCATGAACACTCATGCGGATGGTGTTGCCGCCTAGATTGCGGACAGTGAGGATTTCACGGACATAGTCATTCAAGCGTCCCCGGCGCAGATATTTGGCCTGTTCTTCAATCGGCGGCCGGGTGCCGAAGAGCAGCCCGCCGAGCATCGTCGAGGGGCGGCCGTTGAGGCGGAAAATCCCGCCTTCCTGGGATACCGTCCGCAATCCGGTGGTGACAACCAGGTCGTCCAGTTCATAACCGCGTTCATCAAGCAGCACCGCTCGTACTTTGTAGAGTCGAGGTGATTCCACCGACCAGATCATGGGGTCTTTTATCTCGACTTCACCCTCGGCGACAACCGGCTGGCGATAGTTGGCCCGGACGCGGACAGAGTTGATAGCCGCGATGAAGCCTTCTTTTGGGTACCAGGGAGTGACTTCAATGCGGATTCTTCCATCAAAATAAAGCGATGCCAAAGGTTCCGGCTCCTTGGCTCCCCATAGTTCATTGCGAAAACGGACCTGCCAATGAAGAACCGCGGGATTGTCGATCGACTTAGTATGCACAAATAAGTCTTCCAGAAACAAGTCCTGATGCAGGTCGAGCCAGACCCGTCCCATAGACCAGCCGGTGTTGCGATCCGCGCAGGTGTGCCGCATACGGGTTTCCGCTCTTCTATGGTAAACTCTGACGGCAATCAGGTTATAGCACTCCGGCCTGAGCCAGCGCTCGGCCTGGAGTTTGAAGCCATGCGGTCCTTCCTGACGATGAGCCAGCCGTCCATTGATCCATACTTCGCCGCCGGGGTCCAGAGATTCGAAATGCAGCGTGGCGCGCCGGAAAGAGGGGGGACGGAATCGTTTCCGCAGCAGCATGTCTTCTCCGGCTTCCATGGCGCCTCCATGTACGCATGGAGCGGTGTCTGTAGGCCAGACTGAGTCGTCATATTCGGGTCTCTTCCAGTTTTCCAGTTCCGGCCGTGGACTGAAATTACGATTGAACAGAGGTTCAAAGGTGTATGGCTGGTCGGAAGGAATGTCATCTTCATCATTGGGAACAGGCGAAAATCCGAGCCCGCGACAAGAAAAAACCCGCAGACCGGAAACGCCGGAGATGGTCAGAAAGTCACATGGCGCGACGGAACGCAAAGGCTGCCAGCTGACCATGATGACATCATCAACATAAACATTACAGCGCCCCTCATCGGATACCAGGTCAAGCTCTATTTTTATTTCCAAAGGGGTGTGAGCGCGTAGTCTCCGTCCGCCGCGTTTGCCGTTGGCGACGACTTTCCATTTATCGCAGAGCACTAATTTTAAAGCATTGCCCAGGCGGATTATGGTGGCGGTTTCAGCTTCCGGCAATGCCAGATTGATCCAGAAAAAGGCCCGCCAATCCTGCGGTTCAAAAGGAATTTTATAACCGACATGCCGATGCCATTCCAGGCAATCTTCTCCCTGTTCCACGCCCGGCGGTGTGGAATGACGCCAGTGCTCTTTCGCCCATCGAGCCGGCAGCGCGTATTTTGACCAGTTTTTCAAGGGTATTCGTTGTCTGACCTCAGGCTGCGGCTGAGTTTTCAGCCTGCCCTTGGCCCGCGCCAGGTCAAGACGCGAGACTGTCGGCTGATTAACTCCAGGATCATTGAAAAAAGCGCTTGTCGTATCGGCGTAGTTCTGTAGAAATTTAATTCTGTCTTCAGTGGTGAATACGGCGGTTTCGCCTTTGAAATCAGTTTCGCCGTTGGCGCGAATATCCGAGGAAAAAGAACGAAGTTCGAAGCTGTGACTCAGGCAATTATTCTTCTGTTGTTTGATCATGGTTTACCTTTGCGTTTGGGCGTGGCACTTGACTTTGAAATATACAGGATAAAAAGCTTTCTTCAAGGTTGACAACGTGAGTCAAAATTTGTAATCTGTAATGCGTAACGGGTAATGTGTAATTTGTCATTCTAACTGTATCCGCAATCGGGTCATTCTGGCGTCATGGAGTCACCGAGTCACGGAGGCAGTAAAATCTGTGGGTTAATTGGGGACGTCTTTCATGCCCAATACCGACGAAGCAGGTGGTTTAAGCGTAACCAAGTAAGGTTGGGTTTAAGTGTTCGATTAAGGCGAAAGATTAGGGCAAAAGATGAAGGGGCGCACCCGTCTTTTCCTAATCTCAGAATTCTTTACCTCAAGGAAAATTCAACGGTACCATTTAAATTCTGAATATTGAATGTTGAATTCTGAATTTTGATTTTTT
>PUNB01000126.1 GCA_003552565.1 Lentisphaerota bacterium | reverse complement strand
TTCCTCGCCTCGCCGCCGCGTTCCTCCAACGCAAAATTCTCCCACTGGTCGGTAACATCCAGCCGGGCCGTCTCCTGCGCCGTCCCTTTCACTTCCTGTCGCCAGAAATAAACCGGCAACTGGATATTTTTACCATCATATCGCCAGTGAACGGTTCCTTCAGAGGGACGAGCGGTGTATTCGCCGCCGCTGTCCGGCTGGTCTTCGAGCGCTTCCCAGATGATTTCATCCCCCAGCAGATTGTTCGCCAGGCGGGCGGAGGAATCGGATTCCTCGCGGGTCATGGCGCCCGCGGATAAAATCATGGTGCCGCCGTCTTCCACCCAGTCGAAGATGGCGCGCTGGGCCCGGCGCGAAACATTACGCTGGCCGACAAAAAGTACGTCGTACTTCTCCAGCTCGCCCTCTTCAACCATGTATTCCCGTACAAAATCGGCCGGAATGCCGGCCAGGCGCAGCGCCTTGAAGGCGCTCCGGATCTCCGCCTTGGACCATGAGTGGTTACTCCCGTGCCACATATCGCTGCTTTCCGCCCAGAGAATGCCGACACGGGCCGACGGCAGCGCTTCTTCCGGCAGACTGAGAGCGACATTCCGCAGGGAATCATCTACCAGTTCCCGCTTCTCCGCCACCAGGTCCCCGAACCACTCATCAAGCGGTTCGATCCTGCGACTCAGTTTTGCATGACCCACCATGTGACCCGGATGATCGAAATATTCCCAGCCGGTCGCCCGCGGACCGAAACGGTACCAGTCGATGGAAGTAACGCCGGAAATAAAGGTCGACATGAGCACGTGCGGCCACGATTCCGGCCGGGTTCGGCAGCCGAAGTGCATGACATCCGGTTCGACCAAGGGATTTCGGGCCGCCGCCTGATAAGCCACTTTAGGCGAGAGGAACGCCAGCGTGGGCGGTCCGCCCGGCCTATAAGATGAGTTAAGCCCGAGAACCTGCAGGTTTCCCACCGATCCGGTGTCCCCCATACGGAAGAAATCCGGTATGCGGTGGAAGATAAAATTGGCCATGCCGCCGTAGTAGATGGGGCCGAACAGAGTCACCCGAGTCACCTGTTCCGGAATGTTTTCCCGCACCTGCTCCGTCCGTTCCGCATACCATTCGCCGGTCCTCAGGTTGCGAGCGCGCAGGGTGATATAAAGCCGCAACCGGTCCTCCGCCGAGGCATCCTCCGGCAGGTCGCTGACCGCCATTCGGCCGGGGCCGATCGGCTCCAGCTCGTCCCAGTCCCGAAGACCGAGAAGACCCGGGTCATCGCCGGTAACGATGCGCGCCTCCTGGTGCAGAAGTTCCATGAAACGCTCGTATTCCCGCGAGCCGATGGTCCGCCAGGTATCCTCGACCTCTTCCTCAGGATCCGTAAGCATCTCCTCCTCGAACCAGCGCAGGGGAATCTCATCGGCCAGCTTGTCAATCAGCTCCGCCTTGCCCGAGCCGGAGCGCACGTGGCGGCCGCGCACCAGATAGCGATCCTGCCGGAAACCGGGCGTGGTGATTTCCACATCCTTCTCCGTCGACACTAGATTGCGCGTGAAATGCGGGTGGTTTTCATAAATTTCCCGTGCCGCCCCGATAATTAAGTTGTAGCCGGCCCGGGAGAGAACTTCACCATAAAGCCGGTAAAGATCCGGATCAAAGGTAAGATTCCGCCCCCTCGTGCCGTGACCGTAACGTCCCTGGCTCACCACAGTCTGAAGCAGTATATTCTCCAGTTTCACCGGCTCAGTAAATCCCTCCTCCTCAAGCGCCGCCTTCAAGCTTTCTATATGTTCGTCAAGCCACATGGCGCGCTCAGGGATACCGGCGAAATCACCACGATCAAAAACAAAAGTGGCGGTATTGCCCCGCGCCCGCAGGGACGGCAGCGTGGTTGTCCGCTTGATCGCTTCCGGTGAGGGCGCCACCGCCAGTTCAACCTCCAGCTCGATCGCCTCAAGCTCAGCGTCGCGATCGGAAAAATCCCGCGCCAGATCGGGCCCGGCATGAATCGGTATGCCGTGGTAGCGGACGCGACCGCCGTCGTCTTTCAGCACCTCGATCCACGGAGTCCGCAGACGCCCATCGTGTTCCTCCGCCAGATGCTCGCCCAGGTCGGACGGCCCTCCCACCCGGGAAACAATCGCCAGAGGTTTAACCCGGAACTCCTCGTACTGCCCCGGCTCCGGCTCGCTGAAGGTGATGCGCATGAAGAGTTTGTCGGTCACGTTGTCGTCGTTCGCCAAGGCGGATAAGGGAAGGCCGACGAACAACAGCAGGAAAAAGTACAGCGCGCTTGCTAATGGGCGTTGGCAAATATAATGCCGAGAGAGAGAGGAATAATCACTTGTGGACATAAGAATAAAAGTTCCTTTTCAAATTAAGCGTGTAGCTTGGTTAATTCAATTGTTAAGTCCTGACACCTGAACACTGAAACCACGAAGTCTCACACAAGCCCGACTGCCGGAGCAATAGGACTGTCATAAATACTAATGATGAATATTGAATCTTGAATTCTGAATGATTGAGTTTCGGACAGACCTGGCAGTTCCACTTCAAAATTCACCATTCAACATTCAAAATTGTGTTTCACATAAACCCGACCGCCGGCGCGGTGCGCCGTACAATCCGGAGCTGGAAGCTCCGGCCACCATCCGAACCCCCGAGGCAAAAGGCCACATGTGCCGAGGCGGAAACACATTTTGAACAGAAGATCGCCAAGATCGCTAAGGGTTTCTGATAAATCTTTTTGTATATTTCGAGTATTCTGTGGTTTTTTATATTCTTGGCGTTCTTTGTGAAATCCCTTGCTGCATCTACTTAGATGCTTAGGTCGTCCAATTGTTGCGGAAACTTGATTTGCAGGATCAAAATTTTCAAATAAAGGAAGGGTCGGCGCGGGCGACAATTCGCCCGCACCGCCGGTTTATACTACTTACCACTCACTGCATACAACTAAATCCGCCGCCGCTTCATCAGCAGCAGGCTGCCGAGGCTCAGCAGAACCAGCGTGGACGGCTCGGGGATGTAGTAAATCGTCCCGTCGAAGCCGGGATCGCCTCTCCTTGCTTCATCGGTACGCGAATTGGTGCCGCCAAGGCCGCCCTGTGCGGAGAGAAAATAATTACTGTCAAGAAAGCCGAAAGACTGGGCGTCTCCGTCCAGCAGCAGGCTGGCTGCATCCAGCAGGATACGTCCGCCACCGCCGCCGCCACCGGCGGCCTGACCATATAACTCATCGTCTCCGTCCACCGAATCTCCCCCCTTTCCGCCATCGGCGATCAGGCTGGCGCCATCGGCAAGACTGATGGAACCGCCTTGCAGCCAGATCGCGCCGCCGCTGCCGCCGCCGCCGGTCATCCAGGAGTCGCCCGACGCACCGCCGGTGACATCGATCAAGCCGTCGGCACCGAGGATAATCTCGCCGGCCGAGACCACCTGTATGGCGCCGCCGCCGGCACCGCCGCCGGAAGGCCACCTGCTATTCGTATCGCTCCCCTTTGACCCCCCGCCGCCACTGCCGCCTTGGAGGCCGTCCGAGAGCAATTCATCATTGTAGGGCTCACCGCCACCATCGCGGGTTCCATGACCGCCACCGCCGGCACCGCCGAAACCGCCGCCAGCGCCACTGTTGTTTTGGTACACGTTACGTCCCCCGCCTCCCGGGCCCGCACCTTCCGTCACGGTAGCGCGGCGATCAACCGTGTCCTCTATACTCCAGTCGGCGCTGTCGCCGCCGTCATAACCGCCGATAATCCCCGTGGCGCCTGGGTTTGGCCCCTCCACCCCGGTCAGGCTGGCGGCAGGCACCGCGCTCAGGGAGGTGTCGAGATTGAAGTCACCCGCGGTGGTTTCAAAGCGGATGGCGTTCGAACCCACCAGCGTGATCGTCGAGCCGGACTGGAAATCGACGGAATCAAAGCTGAAAGAGGCGATGCCGTTGTCGATGACACCGGAACCAGTGAAATCTCCACTGTAATCCGCTGCGTCGGTATCGAAAGTAACCGACTGATCGCTTCCAACCGTCAACGGTCCCGCGGACAGACTGGCAGCCATAAAGACCACTACCGCCGCCGCCAAAACACCACTCAAAGTCTGCAGATAAACATGTTTCT
>PUNB01000152.1 GCA_003552565.1 Lentisphaerota bacterium | reverse complement strand
TCAAAATTCAATATTCATTATTGTTTCTTCTACGGGGTATCCGGCGCATCGTGCCAGCGGTCGGGCTTATGTGAGACTCGCGGTTTCAGGTTTCAGTGTTCAGGCGAACCCGAAACCTGACACCAGAAACCATTCAACAAGTCTCACCCTCAGGGTATCCGGCGCATCGCGCCGGCGGCCGGGCTTGTATGAGACTTCTTGGTTTCAGTGTTCAGGTGTCAGGAAAACTTCTCTGAAACCCGAAACCTGACACCAGAAATCATTCATCAAGTCTCTCTCTCGGGGTATCAGGTGCATCGCGCCGGCGGTCGGGTTTATGTGAGACACCGCAGATCACCTGGAGACGGCGGGCCTCCGCCGTTTGTACCGCCCGAGGCCGGGCGGCACTCCAAAGATGCTTCGCATCAGTTCAAGACACCGAGCCGAAGGCTCTTTCGGAGTGCGGTGTTCGCCTGAGGCGGATTCGCGATAAGGATAGCACAAATCAGGCCTCAACCCCTTTTCGAAGGGGATGTGAGCTGCCGCCGTTCAGCTTCGCGGCGGCGCAGGATTTCCCGATTGCTGGAAACCTGTGCCGGATCCCGGTAGGGCAGGCCGCGGGGTGATTCCCATAGCAGCTTAAATTCATCCTCGGACAGGGGACGAGATATATGCTCCCGCCGTTTAGCCGCAATGGTGCCGCCGCGGCTGCGGCCGACGGGGGCGGTTTCGCCGACGGCGAAGCCGGCTCGGCTAAGCGCACCGCGCACCGGCAGAGCCGCGCAGTAAGTCAACAGGATACCGTCTTCGGTCATTATTGACTTCAGGCGACGGAAATAATCCAGAGTCCATAACTCGGCGTTGCGCTGAGTGGAAAAAGCATCCAGAAAGATGATGTCGAAGGGGCCGTCTTCAGCGGCTTGATCCAGTTTGGCCCGGGCGTCCCCGATAATCAGCTTGATTGTCGAATAAGAATTTTCACTGTGCCCGCAATGGTTTAGTTCCGTAATCATTTTCGACCAGTCGAGGGATGAATTTGCAGGCGGCCGCAGATGTTTTCCGGCCGCCATAACCGGTGCCAGATCGATTTCCAGGGCGGTCACGGAAAGGGTGTTGGCGGCCGCAGATTCAGCCGCCTCGCAGGCGGCCAGGGAATTGTATCCGAGGCCGAAGCATATATCCAGGAGACGGATTGACTGAGCGCTTATTTTATGTCGCAGTCCGGAGGGCTTGATAAATTTCTCTTCCGCTTCGGTGAGAGCGCCTATTTTGGCGTGGAAATGTTCTTTGAAGTGCTCGCTCCAGAAAGTGACACTGCCGTCATCGGTGGTGATCGGGGAAAAGACCGGCGGTGGAGGCGGGGACGAGTCCGCCGCCCTTTCAGTTAAGTCGCCCTGGCGGACTCGACTGAATCGCATTCGTTCCCGAAAAAACTCCAGGAAACGGCCCTTCGACATTTCCCATAGAGGGGCGATCAGTTCTTCCTTCGGGGTGTCGGTGGTCACTCGCATAATCGGCACTTGCGGAGGAATGCGGCGGAGAAAATCAATCAGCGCTGCAGCATACTGGTGTTCATTCAGCACGGGGAAAGGGCGAGCGGCGAATTCCCGGGCGAGAGGAGTTCCTTTGACTACGTGCAGGTTGTGAATTTTTAAAGCGTCAATCGGCAGCTGAGCCAACCGGCGGGCGGTTTGATTCCAATGTTGTGAGTTTTCGCCCGGCAGGCCGACGATTACATGCGGAGCGACCTTCAGACCCCGCTCAGATAAACTTTTTATGGCTTCCCGGGAACAACGCCAGTTGTGGCCGCGGTTTATCCGTTTCAGGGTTTTGTCATGCGTGGATTGAACGCCGAGTTCTATCCACACGTCAATGTGTTGATTTATCCGGGATAAAAGCTCCATTATGTCTGTCCCCAGGCAGTCGGGGCGGGTTCCGAGGCTGAGAGCTGAAAATTTTTCTTCTCTCAGGAGTCGGCGGAGCAGCGGTTCGAGTTTTTCAGCTTCAATGAAAGTGGAAGTATGAGCCTGCAGGTAGAGCATGAAATTTTCAGCCCGATATCGGCGGCGGGCGAATTCAGCTCCGGCTTGAATCTGCTGACGCAAATTTTCGAGGCCGATTGTCTGTCGGGCTCGACCGCCGGACTCGGCGCAGAAGGTGCAGCCGCCTTCCGCGCCCTGCCGATGCGGGCAGCCTAAACCAAGATCGAGCGGCACTCTGTGCAGTACTTGGCCGTAGCGTTGTCGCAGGAAGTCTTTATATTGATAAAATTGCATAGGGAAGCTTGAATTGCGGTCAGATTGAAGCCGCTGACAATAACCTTCAAATGAGTGAAATCAATATTATGGAGTTGCAAACTCTCGGAATTTGTGTCGGAGCTTCTTCGGTGTCAGCGGTGCAGCTGGCGTTTTCCGCCGAGGCTGCAGCGGGGGGCGGCGATGAGACAGAAAGCCTGCAATCTCCGGTAATTGTTAAGCGGCGTCATCAATCCCACCACGGCAATCCGCCGCGGGCGCTGCGGGCATTGCTGGATGATTTCAATCTTTCAGAAATAGACAGGTTCAGTGTGACCGGGCGTCGTTTTCGGGACTTGGTCAATCTGTCTTCGATCTCCGAACCTGAGGCGGTCGAACTGGCTTACAATTTTGTGAAACCGCCGGATGTCACTTCGCCGGCGGTGGTGTCCTGCGGCGGTGAAACATTTATGGCCTATGTCCTGGATAAGCGTGGACGCATCGCCGATGTCTTGACCGGCAATAAATGCGCTTCCGGCACTGGTGAATTTTTTCTCCAGCAGCTCAAGCGGATGGCGATAACCGTCGAAGATACCGCTTGCCAGTCGAATGACCTGAAGCCTTATTCAGTTTCCGGACGCTGTTCGGTATTCTGTAAGTCCGACTGTACCCACGCAGTCAATAAAGGAGTCCCCAAGGAAAGGGTGGTGGCCGGTTTATGCCGGATGATGGCCGGCAAAGTCCTGGAGCTGGTGAAAAACCTCAATCAGGAAAACATTATTCTGATTGGCGGCTGCACCAGCAATAAAATAATGGTCGAATGTCTTAAAGAAAGCCTCCCCGGTTTAATTATTCCGGAAAGCGCTTCCTGTTTTGAAGCTCTAGGAGCGGCTTTATGGGCCGGCGGTCATGAAACCCGGCCTTTTCCCGGAATCAACCATCTGCTGAACGAAGGCGGCGGCTCGTTTGACAAGCTGCCCGGTCTGTCCGAGTACCGGTCGATGGTGCAGTTCAAGAGCATTGACAGAGGTGCGGCCAAGTCGGGCGACAACTGTATCCTCGGTCTGGATGTCGGCTCCACCACCACCAAGGCGGTTTTGATGCGCTGGGAAGACGAAGCGATTGTCGCTTCGGTGTATCTGTCCACTCACGGCGATCCGGTGGCCGCTTCCCGCGTCTGCTATGAACGCTTGCTCGAACAAGTCAATGAATCCACGCGCGAGGAAGGGATTTCGATAATCGGACTCGGAGTCTGCGGTTCCGGGCGGCAGATCGCCGGGCTGCACGGTTTGACCAATGGAGTGGTCAACGAGATTATCGCCCACGCCGAGGCGGCGGTCTATTTTGACCCGCGGGTTGATACCTTGTTCGAAATCGGCGGGCAGGACGCTAAGTACACTTATATCACCAACGGTGTGCCGACTTCCTACACCATGAACGAAGCTTGTTCCGCCGGTACAGGTTCTTTTTTGGCGGAATCGGCCGAGGAGGTGCTGGGTGTCTCAGTTGAACAGATTGCCGAGACCGCTTTGAAAGGAGATGCGCCGGCCAATTTCAACGATCAGTGCGCGGCCTTTATCGCCTCTGATATCAAACGCGCCGTGCAGGAGGGCATCAAACAGGAAAATATTATCGCCGGGCTGGTCTATTCCATTTGCCAGAATTATATCAATCGGGTGAAAGGAAATCGCCCTGTGGGCGAAAAAATATTCATGCAGGGCGGGGTTTGTTACAATCAGGCCGTTCCTCTGGCCATGGCGGCGATATGCGGCAAGCCGATTGTGGTGCCGCCAGAACCCGGCCTGATGGGAGCTTTCGGGGCGGCATTGGAGAATAAAAAGAGAATAAAAGCCGGATTACTGAAAAAGGATAATTTTGATCTCTCGGCCTTGGCGGCGAGAGAGGTTAAGTAT
>PUNB01000036.1 GCA_003552565.1 Lentisphaerota bacterium | reverse complement strand
CATCCTGATCCTGCTGTTCTATGAGCTCCGTCGCTAGTCGCTAGTCGCTAGTCAAATAATAACTTAGGGGGAGGACTCACAAGCTCGAAAGTGGTTATGCGTTCCACGGCCAATTGGATTAAGGCGAAAGATTATGACGAAAGATTAGGGAAAAACGAGTGCGCCCCTTAATCTTTTGCCCTAGTCTTTCGCCTTAATCTCATTTCCGAACTCTTTCCGCAGCCTAACAAGGGATTTACTTTTGTATTCATTAATATCCCGAAACCTTCGAAAACGTTGCCGACTGGCAATATATCTGTTGCTGGGGGCAGTGGGCTTTCTGCTGCTTGCGGCGGGCGCTTTTTACCTGTTCCTGCAAACTGAGCTTGGACAGGTTTTTCTGGAGAACAGGCTGAATAGAATGCTGGCTTGGGAGGACACCAGGATTGAAGTTTCTGGAATCTCCGGCAGGCTGCCATTTGAACTTAAGGCGGAAAGTGTAAAAATCCATGATCGTAATGGTGTCTGGGCAGAGCTGGAGGAATTTCGCCTGCAATGGCTGTTCGGCGGCCTGTTATTTTACCGGCGCCTGGATGTGCCGGAGATTGGCGCGGAAAATATCTTCATGCATCGCATCCCGGATTCTCAGGCCGAGCAGCGATTGGACGAGCCTTTTGAAGCTGAAAAGTGGGCCGAATGGAGCTGGCCATTTCCTCCTGTAAGTATAAAAAGAATCGAGGTTGGAAGTTTTTCCCCGCCCTCAAATTTGATCGGTGAAGCGGAGGTTTATTCCTTCAGCGGTTCTTTCTACGCTGACAGAGATAACCTTATGGTTCCAATCGCGCGTCTGCAGAGCCGTGAGAGCACTGATACGGGGGTCTTGGAAATCGAGATGCGGGGACAGTGGCGCGCAGGAAAATTATCGCTGATGGCAGAGGCCAGGGATACTTCTTTATGGTCGGATTATCTTCGCCTCGAAAGTGATTCCGGTGAAATGCACGCGCTGTTGAGCGGTCGCGGAACTTTTGACGATTGGCGAGGACAATTTTCGCTCAAGACGGATAAATGGGGGAGTGGAGAATTCATTATTTCCACGACTGGCGACAGCGGGATGGAATACTTGAATATGGCTGGGGAAACGACGATTTCTGAGTCCCTGCCGCCATTACTCCAGAGACAATATCCAGCGGCCATACTCGCAGGATTCGAACTGGGAAAAGGGGCGAATCTCGCGTTTGCAGGGCGGCTTGCTCTGAACACTCTTCGATTCGACTCGCATTTTAATTTCAGACTGCCTGAATTCAGTAAGAGGACAACGGAAAAAGCCGGGGAGGAAAGCGATAAAGAGTTCAGTTTAGCTCTTGAACTCGACGGTGACGTAACGGGGGACTTGCGATTGCGGCAATACTTTTTGGTTTTGCGGGGTGGCGCGGAGGACTTATTTCATCGCCAGGAATTCATGCGGGACTTTCTCGGATCGGAAAGTCATTTTTCAGGGAGGGTGGAGATTAAGCCGAACGGCTTACTGCAGCTTGATGATTTCAGCCTTGACTGGACCGGGGGGAGAGTCTCTGCGGCAGGTAAGGTGAATTTGACGGAGCGGCATTTCTCTGGAAACGGGAATTTATGGGTGCCGGATCTGAGCCGTTTTCGAGATTTGCGGGAATTTTCCATCGGCGGTTCTTTGGGGCTTCACTGGCAAGGCGATGGCGAGTTCACCAGTCCATCTTTTAAAGGTCGTTTACAGGGGCGGGATTTCTCCGTCGGAAATGATGTTGAAGCTGATTTGGACGGGACCTTTCTGGCGGAATACCGGGATGATAAGTGGCGGGGCGGGATGGTTCTCAAGGCCGAGCACCAACGGGAAAGGCTGAGTCTGGCCGGTGATTTTCGCCTGCCGCAGGGAAGGATGGAATTGCGCAATATCCGAGGAGAAGGTTATGGTTTATGCCTGACGGGAGATTTGGACATAGATCTCGCCACGGGCATCGTTGATGGCGGAGTGAAGATGATCAGTTCTGACTTGCGGCCTTTGGGGAAACTGTTTGACCAGGAAACGGCTGGGCAGGTTGAGGCGGATTTGAAATTCCACCCCCAGAACAATTTACAAAATTTATCATTTTCATTCAAAGCGGAAAACGGGCAATGGAAGGATGTTTCACTGGCTGAAGCGATGATTGAGGGAGCCGCTGAAGACATCTACAATGCTCGGCAATTTACTTTGCAACTGGATCTGAATGATCTGCAAGCTCGACATGTAGATGTGGACAACTGGAACCTTTCGGCGGAAGGAAGTCTGGAACAGACTGATTTCTTCACTTCGGTATGTGCGGCTCAGGGGGATTATCAACTTCGAACCAATCTCGCCGGAACTTTTTCGCAAGATCACGACAAACAGCGTCTGGCGATTTTTCTCGGAGAAGGGGAAATTTTCGATGTGCCGTTTTCATTAAGAACTCCCTTAATAGTGAAACGGGGGGAAAAAGCGTGGGAGCTGGCGCCGGTGAACTTGGATTTCGGCGGCGGCGTTCTATCCTTGTTCGGAGTTTGGTCGCCAAAGCAGGTCGAGGGAGAGGTGAGTATTCGGGATTTTTCTCTTCAAAATTACGTACCCGAAGATCGGCTCACGCCGGCGCGAACCGCGGATTTTGCTTTGCGCCTGGAAGGGGATGGAGCCAGGCCGGAGTTGAACGGCAGTTTGCGTCTGCATGAATTGTTTCCACATCTTTTTGAGGGGGATGAAGAATTGAGTTTTTATAAAAACACACGCGCTGGTATTCAGTTCGCGATGGATGGTGATGTTTTCAGTGTCCAGGCGGCCGTCTTTCAGGAGGAGACCGAACTGCTGTCCGGAAATGTTGCTGTACCGATTTCTTTTTCCTTGGTTCCTTTCAGTTTTTCCACCCCCAGCCCTTTGCCGCTGCAGGCAGCAGCGGACGGGGAACTGGATATTGCAAAGTGGCTGGAGCCTTGGCTGACACCGATGCATCGACTGGAAGGGACAGGCCGCTTCGCTATGAGAGCCGACGGGGACTTTCAAAATCCCGAGCTTTCTGGACACTTTGAGTGGCTGGAAGGCGGTTATGAAAATCTGGAATTGGGACTGTATCTGACGGATTTGCAATTGCTGGTTGACGGCACTCCGGACGGAATGGAAATCTCCCGACTGCACGCTGTGGATGGGCGGGGCGGAGAGCTTAGCGGTGACGGCTGGCTCAAGCTGCGGCCGCTGTCGGAGCTTGCATGGCGTTTGCGGATTTCTCCGCGAGATTTTCGCCTCCTGCATCAGCGACAAACGACTGCCGAGGTCGACGAGGGAGAAGTTGTTTTCCACGGTCATCGACATCAATCAGTCGTCGAAGGAGATCTAAGCTTTAACAGTTTGACTTTTGAACTTGAGCGGCCGCCTCCACCTGAATTACGTGAGCTGCCGGTAGTGGAAATTAACCGTCCATCTCATCTGCCGGAAGAAATAGATCATGAAGCTGCGCTCGAAAGAGATATAGATTTCCCTGCGGTTCTGGATCTGCGCTTGAACTTTCCCGCCAGATTTTATCTGCGCGGTTTCGGGCTGGATACAGAATGGCGCGGAGTTTTGGATATTCAGGGAACCGCGGACGCTCCCGCTGTTCAGGGGCGGCTGGAAACGGTTCGCGGTCATCTTATGATTCTAAATCGCCGCTTGAATCTGGATCGGGAGTCGACAATTGTTTTTCATGGCGGTGTGCCGATAGAGCCGGTGTTCAATTTATTGGCTTATCATCGCCGTCGTGACAGGGAAGCGGGATTGAGAATCTTCGGGACTCCTGAACAACCGGATTTTGAGATAACTTCGGACCCGCCCATGCCTCAGGAAGAGGCGCTGGCTTGGCTGCTCTTCGGTCGCTCTCTCTCTGATTTGACCCCCTTGCAGGCGCTGCAGCTGGTTAACGCCGCCAGGAACTTATTACGGGGAGAGCCGGGATTGGACGTGCTGGGAAGGATCAGGACTATCGCGGGAGTGGATGACATTGAAATACTGCCGCAGGATGAAGAAGGTATGCCTTTAGTGGGAATTGGAAGATATGTGCATGAACGGGTTTTTCTGCAGCTCAGAGCCGGCCTTGGGATTCAGCAGAGCGCTGTGGTTACGGAAGTTGAATTGACCCCCCGGATAAGTTTG
>PUNB01000214.1 GCA_003552565.1 Lentisphaerota bacterium | reverse complement strand
CTTCGCTCGCTGGCGGAAGAGTGGGCGGCCAAGGAAACAAGTTCGGCGGTCGATGACGAATCGGAGTGATGGCCGGTTGATATAAGCCTGATCGCCGGCGCGGGAAGCCTGATATCCCGAGGGTAAGACTTGGTTACGGGCAATACATCTTGGAGCGCCCGCGTCCCCGCGGGCACTTTTTGGGCTCGCGTTGACCTGACCACTCTTCGTGTGGCTCAGGCAAGCTGATCGCCCTCCATTATATGCTCGCGGGGACCTGACCACTCTTCGTGTGGCTCAGGCTGGCTGCTCGCCCTCCATTATATGGCTCGCGGAGACCTGACACACTTTCAAAAATTCCATAACGGCAGCGATGTGAAATAAGATTTACGGGGTCAGCCAGGGAGCGGCCGTTTCTTTTTTTGTGCCTTTTTGTGGTTTTATCTTTGCGTTCTTAGCGGCCTACTGTAAAATTCAGTTTCAAGGTCGCAATAAATAATGAAATTTGGGTTTGAATAAAGAATAATTCATGAATCTTGGTATTATTGGTCTGCCGCAGGTCGGCAAAAAAACAGTGTTCAAAATCTTAACTTCCCAGAGTGCTGAAAAGGCGGCGACTCATTCGGGTATTGCTTACGGTATCGCCCCGGTGCGCGACCCGCGGGTTGATCGCTTGAGCGCCATGTATGAGCCTAAACGCACGCGTTACGCGGAATTTGAAATAGCTCTGCCGCCGGATATCTCCCCGAACAGCTCCCGCAACGCGGAATGGATCGATCCATTGCGCCGCGTGGACGCGTTTATTCATGTGGTGCGGGCGTTCCAGTCACCCTCGGTTTTCCATATTCTCGGAGAAACCGACCCTCGGAGGGACAGTGAGCTGGTGGAAAGTGAACTGCTTTTCGCCGATCTGGAGCTGGTGGAGAAAAGACTGCAAAGAATGTCCCGGGAAGCAGTGAAAAAGGGGGATAACAGCCGGGAGCGGGAAGAGAAACTGCTGCGCAAATGTCAGAATCATCTGGAAGCTGAAAAGTCATTGCGGACTCTGTCCCTGACTGAGGAAGAGCGCAAGCTGGTGGATAATTTACAGTTTTTCACCATCAAGCCTTTGATCGCGGTGTTTAACTGTGATGACTCCAATTACTTGGTTGAGGAAGGCGGCGTGCTGGAAAAAACGATGAGCGGGCTGGAAGAAAATGGCGCTACAACAGTTGTCCTGAACGCGGAGCTGGAGAGGGAGATTGGGGAACTGGAGGCAGACGATCAGGCTGCTTTCATGGAGGATCTGGGAATCGAAGAGCCGGCGGTTAATCGATTGTCGCAGGCCGCTTACAGCGCTTTGGGATTGATCAGTTTTTTCACCGTCGGCCCTGATGAAGTTCGCGCCTGGCCCTTGCGCCAGGGCTCCACGGCGCCGGAGGCCGCCGGCAGAATTCATTCTGATTTACAGCGCGGATTTATACGCGCCGAAACCATCGGCTGCGATGAATTGCTGAGGGCGGAATCGGAAAAAGCGGCGCGTCAAGCCAATCTCTTTCGATTGAACGGCAAGGATTATGTGGTCAAGGATGGGGATGTGCTGAACATTCGGTTTAATGTTTAGTAAGACAGCATCTCCATTAAGCGGATACCGGAAAGCACGTCTTTGCGTGAAGGGAACATCTCCCAGTTTTCCTCGGCGATATAGCGGTAAAGAGTGTTATGGCCTTTACCGTACAGATGGTCCAGTTCAAAATCGATGTTTGGTTTTTCTTCTCCTTCCACATTCCAGAAATCGATCTTGTTAAGATTGACTCCGGCGAGCCGCACAGTGCCTTTTTCGGCAATCAGGGTGAATTCGGTGCAGTAATTTTTTTCGTAAACATTCACTGTGGCGTTGATGGTGCCGACGACACCGTTGCGGAAACGCATGGTGGCGGCGACCGAGTCAAATACTTCCAGTCCGCGGAGGGAGCCGCCGATGCCTTTGTGTTCGGCTACTTCACCGAAAAAATAGTGCAGCATGTCCACATAATGACTGGCCTGGGTGAAGAGGACTCCGCCGTCAAGCTCGCAAGTCCCGTGCCAGTCGATTTGAAAATATTCATCATTTCGATTCCACAGAACGTTGCTGATGAACTGGTGAATCGTACCGAGCCTGCCGCTGTCGATCATTTCCTTGGTGTGTTTAATAAGCGGATTGTAGCGGTTTTGATAGACGGGCAGAAGGAACTTGCCGGCCTGGTCAATGCGTGAGAACATGGCGTGCGCTTCCCGGACGGTCAGCGACAGCGGTTTTTCGCAAAGAACATAAGGAATATTTGTTTCCTCAGCGATTTCAGCCGTGTGCTGGGGGTGCAGTCCGGATGGGGTAAGGACGGCGGCGATATCCACAGGCGGCAGCTGTCGGTAATCGGTGTACCAAGGAACGTCAAGCCGCTGGCCAGTCTCTGCGGCGCGCTCCTTTTTGATGTCGCATACAGCCGCGATTTCCAGGCCGGGGTTGGCGCTGATCGCTTCAATATGACGGTTCATGATACGGCCGCAGCCGACCAGGGCGATGGTTTTCACACGCTCTTGTTTGTCACCCCCGGATGTAGGCTTTGGACTGGCGTTTTCTGGCTGATTCATTATTTCCGAAACAATGTTAATTCAATGTTTTTTATTGGGCAGTCAACACAAATCTAGATCGTTTTCGTATTAACAATTATGCTGAAAAATGGGAGGGGAACAGGTTAATTATTCCTGCGGGGCGGGGAATTCTTCAACCAGTATTTCCTCATCTGGATCATCCGGGTCTGCGAGAACCAGTATTACTCGCCGGTAATGCGGTTTTTCTTCCACAAATTTCCGGGCCATTTCAGTGCCGCCGATAGAGAGGGCGGTGGCGTACACTTCCGCCGCGGTCGCCGTTTCAGCAATGACCGTGGCGCTGAGAACTTCGGTGGCCGGCAATCCCGTTTTCGGATTGACAATATGACTGACGGTGCGATCATCTATCTGACGGAAGTTCTCATAATTGCCGCTGGTGGCGACACCTCGGTTTTCAACGGTTAGAGTGGTGAGTAGGCTGCGCGGCTGCCGGGGATGCCGCACACCGATACGATAGCCTTCGGCTTTTTCCGACGACTCCAGCGCAACTATATCTCCGCCGATATTAATCATGCCGACATTTATCCCCTTCTGGTTGAGTATCGCTTCGATTTCATCCAAAGCATAACCTTTCACCAGCCCCCCTAAATCAATGGCGGTGTCAGGATGAGTGAATTGCACGGACCGGCGTTCCTTGTCTAAGACAACTTTATCAAAGCCGACGGGGGCAAGCGCTTGTTCGATTTCCTCCTCCGTCGGCCAGGAATCGCGTTCCCCGTTAAACCCCCAAAGTTTTATTAAGCTGCCGACGGTGATATCAAACAATCCATCAGTTCGTTCATGGTAATCTTCCGCGACAATCAGTAAATTCCAGAGGGCGGGGCTGCATTGGAAAGGTTCTTCATAAGCTTTGCGGTTCAACTGGGAAAGTTCGCTTTCGGGGTCATAGGCGTTGACGATATCATGCAGCTCATAAAGGTATTCAAAAACCGCTTCCGCCGCCTGGTCTGCATCGGCGAGTGAAGGAGCGTCCCAAATCTTAATTTCCGCGAAGGTGTTGAAAACGGTGGTCCGCCTGGAAAAATCGGCCGGAACATCACCGGTAATCCGGCGAGCGGCAAATAAAACGGCGACCGTCAAAGCCAGAACAATGGTCAGAGAGGCGGCCTGGTGTTGTTTTATGTAAGTAAATAGCGACATGGATGGTGCTTTGGTTGAGACGTAAGGATGACAAATTAAACATAAAATAATCGTTATTCATGATTTTACCATTAATTACGGCGATTGAAGAACATGCTTATGTGAGACTTCGAATATACAACCTTGTCTCGCACCTTGTCTCGCACCTTGTCTCGCATCTAGTCGGAAACAAAAAACTGAATCGAACAAAGTGTGCGACGAAGCTCGCGACAAAGTGTTGTAACACCCAAGTCTCACCCTCGGGGTATCAGGCGCCCCGCGCCGGCGGGCGGGCTTGTATGAAACACAATTCTGAATGTTGAATATTGAATGATGAATTTTGAAGTGGAACTGTCTGGTCTGTCCGAAACTCAACATTCAGAATTCAAAATTCATTATTAGTGTTCCCTGTT
>PUNB01000220.1 GCA_003552565.1 Lentisphaerota bacterium | reverse complement strand
TTGAATATTGAATGATGAATTTTGAAGTGGAACTGTCTGGTCTGTCCGAAACTCAACATTCAGAATTCAAAATTCAAAATTCATTATTAGTGTTCCCTGTTTCTTCTACGGGGTATCAGGCACTTCGCGCCGGCGGTCGGGCTAGTATCATAACCACAAACAAAAAAAAGAAGGAAAAAGAAATCATGAACATTGACACCCAGGAATTTATCGAGGCTCTCTGCCAGGAACTGGGCATAGAGAATTCGGGCGTTGATCTTCAAACCCGGCTGAAGGATATCCCGGAATGGGATTCTCTCGGCATGGTGCGCTTTCTTTTAACTTGTGATGAAAGGTACGGTGTTCAGCTGCCGGCGGTTGAGGCGGGAAGAGCCGTCACCGTCGAGGAACTCAAACAAAAAGTCGAAGAAGCCGGGGAGTAAATGGTGGTTGGGGGTATTGGTTGATTAGTGGCATTGGGGGTTAGTTGCATTAGAGTCATTAGGGATTGGTTGCATTAGAGATTAGTTAATTGGTTGCATTGAGGGCATTGGGATGCCCTGACAACTAATGAAACTAATCCCGAATGTAACTAATGAAACTAATCTCAAATGAAGCTAATGAAACCAATTAACCCAATGACACAAATGAAACGAATCCCAAATGAAACGAATCCCGAATGTAACTAATGAACCCAATCCCCAATGAAACAAATCAACCAATAAAATGCAGCATTTTCTCCAGGGATATAAAATAAGAGCCATCGCCGCGGCCTATCCGCGACAGACGGAGGATCTGCACAGTCTGGGCGATACTTTCGGACGTGAAGAGGTGGAGCGCATTATTGCCAGCACCGGCATTCACACGGTTCGCAAGGCGGTGCCGGGGGTTTGCGCTTCCGACCTTTGCCAAGCCGCCGCCGAACAACTGCTGTCGGAGCTCAGCCTTGATCGAAGTTCGATTGACGGGCTGCTGTTTCTTTCTCAAACCCCGGACTGGCCCCTGCCCTCAACCGCCTGCGCCCTGCAGCACCGCCTGGGATTGTCGCGAGAAACATTGGCCATGGATATACTTTGTGGATGCACGGCTTATATTTACGGTTTGTTTCAAGGTGCGCTTCTAGTTCAAAGCGGTGCCTGCCGAAAAGTGCTGGTATGCACTGGTGATGTTATCTCGCCTCTGGTTAACCCGGGCGACAAAGCCACTCGCATGGTGTTCGGCGATGCCGCCGGGGTCACGCTAGTGGAAAAAGATGATGACCGCAATGATTCCCGGCCGTTCATAATCCAGGTTGACGGCAGCGGCGGCGACCACTTGATGGTGGAAGCGGGCGGCGGCCGGCGGCCGCATTCAATGGCGACAGCTGAAGCGAAAGAGTGTGAAAGCGGCAACCGCCGGGCACCGGACAACATTTACATGAACGGTATGGAAATTCTCAATTTCAGCCTGCGCGAAGTGCCGCCGGCGATCAGGCAGACAATAAGCCTTCTGGGCTGGTCCGAGAATGAAACTGCCGAAGGAGCCGTGATCCTGCACCAGGCCAATCAGTTCATGGTTGATTACCTGCGGCGCAAAATGCGTCTACCCCAGGAGGCGGTGCCGCTGGCAGTGGCCGAAGTCGGCAACACCGGCCCCGCCAGCATTCCGCTGACCTTATGCCTTACTCATGAACAACTGCGGCGGCAAGGACGATTAAACAAAACCCTGATGTGCGGTTTCGGCGCCGGCCTTTCCTGGGGAACCGCCGCGGAGGATCTGGCCGACACCGCCATTCTTGATCCGGTGGTGTATGAAGGATGATGGTTCTTGAGTTCAACTTTGTCCCGAAACCTGCCTCAGGCGGATCCCGAACCATGTTCCATTCATGATAAAAACATAAAAAATAAACGGATTTAAGTGCGAGACAAGGTGCGAGACTAGGTGGGCACAAAATCTGAAACCCGAAACCTGACACCAGAAACCATTCAATATGTGAGACTCAATCATATCACTAAACCATCAGCATAAAATGAATCCAATTCGTTCCATTTATAATCTTTTAGTTTCCTCCAGGCGGGGGCGGCGGCTGCTGGTGCTGCTTGTGCACGGATTGCTCGGTGCCCTGGCTTTCACCATCACTCTGGCCCTGCGTTTTGAATGGCCCCTGCACTTCAGCAACTGGCTGGCCGAGAACCCTGTCGCGGCCTATGCCACCCGAATGGAATGGTTCCGGGCTTTAAGAGAAGCCGGCGCTCTTCTGCATTTTAATTTCTGGCTCAACACATTGTGGCTGGTGTTCCTAATCAGGATGCTTACTGTATTCTACTTCCGCCTCCACAAAGGCGTCTGGCGCTACGCCGGCATGAACGACCTGCTGCTGATTATTAAAGCGGTCACTTTGGGAACCATCGCCCTGATTGCCGCCATTATCATCTTCCACGGCCGCGAATTTCCGCGAGCCATATTCCTCAACGACTGGCTCCTGACGATGGCTTTCTTCGGAGGTTTGCGTTTCAGCCGGCGCCTATACTCGGAATTCATGTATCCAATGGCTAAAAACATCGGCTCCGGAGAGCGGCGAACTCTGATCGTCGGCGCTGACAACACCGGGGAAATGGCTGTGCGCGCCCTTTTAAACGACTTCCAGGGCCAGTTTTATGTCGTCGGTTTTGTCGATGACGACCCGGGGAAACAGGGCGCCCGTATTCACGACATACCGGTTCTGGGAACTCTCGACCAAACGGGGCAGCTGGCGGTTGATTTGGAAGTTACCGATGTGGTTTTCGCCATTCCCAATCCGCAGAAAAAGGTTATGCGGCAGATTGTCGATGCCTGCTCCCAGCTTGATATTCGTTTTTTGATTATGCCGACTTTCAACGACATGATTTCCGGCAAACTGGTCCGACAGGAAATCCGTTCCGTTGATGTTGAGGATCTGCTGGGGCGCGACCCGATCACCTTGGATCAGGAACCTGTCCAGCGGTACCTGCACTGTAAAAGAGTCATGGTTACCGGAGCCGGCGGCTCCATCGGAGCGGAACTGGCCCGCCAGGTCGCCGCTCATCGACCGGATCAATTAATGCTGCTGGAATTCGCCGAAAACTCTTTGTTTGAAATCCATCAGGAACTGCGAAGTCTTTATCCGGATCTCACCATTGTACCGCTGATTGGCGATATCAAAAATGAACCGACCGTTGACCGCTTTTTCGCCCAGTATCGTCCGCAGGTAGTCTATCACGCCGCCGCTTACAAACATGTACCGCTGATGGAAACATATCCCGCGGAATGTGTTTTGAACAATGTTATAGGCACAGCCCACCTGACGGCGGCGGCGGTGAAATACGAAATCGAGGGCTTTATCATGATTTCCACGGACAAAGCAGTGCGGCCCACCAGTATCATGGGCGCCAGCAAAAGAGTCGCTGAACTGCTGGTGGCTTCCCGGCAGAATCATGGCAAAACCAAGTTCACTTCTGTCCGTTTCGGCAACGTTCTCGGCAGCAGCGGCAGTGTGGTGCCGACATTCCGTAAACAGATTGCCCGGGGAGGGCCTTTAACCGTCACCCACCCCGAGATCACACGTTATTTCATTACAATCCCGGAAGCCGTCGAACTGGTGCTGCAGGCCGGAGTCGCCGGCAAAGGCGGGGAAGTATTTGTCCTGGACATGGGAGAGCCGGTGAAAATTGTTGACCTGGCCAGAAATATGATTGAACTTTCGGGACTGCGAGAAAACGAAGACATAAAAATTGTCTTCACCGGCCTCCGGCCCGGAGAAAAAATGTACGAAGAACTGATTGCCTGCGGCGAAGAGGTTTCTCCGACAGATGTCCCGAAAGTAATGGTGCATAATCCTTCCAGCTCCGAAAACCTTGACCGCCCCATGATTGACCGGGAAATAGAAGAACTGCGAGCCGGGGCATATGAGAGAAACGAAGAGAAAACCGTTGAACTGCTGTGGCGGATAGTCAAAAACCATGATTCTCCGGATTGTCCTGAAGAATCAGGAAAAGAATAACATCATCTCCGAGTGTTAAATTCGAGGGAAGCCCGACCGCCGGCGCGGGATGACTGATACCCTGTAGAAGAAACAGGGAACACTAATAATGAATTTTGAATTTTGAATTCTGAATGTTGAGTTTCGGACAGACCAGACAGTTCCACTTCAAAATTCATCATTCAATATTCAACATCCAGAATTG
>PUNB01000016.1 GCA_003552565.1 Lentisphaerota bacterium | reverse complement strand
TCAAACCGCGGTTGATTGCTTTTTAAACCACTAATCCACACTAATAGACGCAAAGCGAATTAATTCGGCTGGATTAGTGGCGATAAGTGAAGATCAGTGGTTAAAAATATCTTTGCGTTCTTTGCGGCCTTCTGTAAAAATTAAGTTTCATACAAGCCCCGCCACCGGCGCGAAGCGCCTGATACCCGGAGGGGAAACTTGTTTAATGGTTTCTGGTGTCAGGTTTCGGGTTTCAGAAGGGACACCTGAACACTGAAACCTGAAACCGCGAGTCTCACATAAGCAATCAGCAATGACAATCTTTACAGTCTGCCGCTCTCTGCCCGGCTTTTCTGATTACGGCATGATTGAATATTCCGAAACCCGGATAAATTAATCCTCATGCCGTCTCCTTGCAGTTCCACATTTATCTCCCGTTGTCCAGAGGAAAGTCTCGAGCTGGCACGGAAAATCGCCGCCTGGGCGCGCAATGGCGATGTGATAGCTTTGCGGGGGGAACTGGGAGCCGGAAAAACAGTGCTCGCCGCCGGTATCGGTGCCGCGCTGGGGATTGATGAGCCGATTACCAGCCCCACATTCGGATTGATCATGGAATATAAACGGCCGGCAGGGGGGTGGTTCTTTCACCTTGATTTATACCGGCTTGACAATGCTGAGCAGGCGCTGGCGTTTGGAATCGAGGAATACCTTTTCGATACCGAAGCCATTACTGTCATCGAGTGGCCGGATAGAATCGCCGAGCTGCTGTGCGAAGGAACAAACACCCGTTTTGGGCGTCTCTGTCACCTGAACATTGAACATGTTGACTCTGATACCCGGAAAATACATTTCACCACGATTTGATAAATAATAAAAATGGTCACCTTGGCGCGAAATAAAAAAGCTTTTCATGAATATGAAGTTCTAGAAAAGCTGGAGGCTGGAATTCAGCTGCTGGGCACGGAAGTGAAGTCCTGCCGGGCTCATAACGTCAATCTGGCCGAGGGGTACGCCAGGCTCATGAACGGCGAGCTCTGGCTTTGTAATGTACACATAGCTCATTATAAGCAGGCCAATCGGTTTAATCATGAAGTCCGGCGCAATCGTCGACTGCTTGTGCATAAGCGGGAATTGCGCCGCCTGTATCAAGCCACCGATGCCAAGGGATTAACGATTGTTCCGCTCTCCATGTACTTGAAGGGACAGAAGATCAAGGTGGAACTGGGGCTGGCCCGCGGCAAAAGGAAGCATGACAAGCGGGAAACCATGAAGCGCAAGCTTCATCAGCAAGAGGCTCGACGCGCCATGTCCGAGGTGTAGGTAGAGGTTGTTAAAGGGTGTTTACGGTCTCTACATGCACAAAAAAATAAAACTTTGTCTCGCACCTTGTCTGGTTTTCTTTCGATTTCTCATTTTTTGATCTGCCTGAGGCGGACGAGACAAGGTGCGAGACAAAGCCTGTAATAAAAGAAATGAGGCAATGAATAAGATTTCCATACAAGTGAACGGTGAGAAAATGTCTGTTGATGCAGATATATCCCTGGAAAAATTGTTGTCTTCTCTGGAGATCAATCACGACCATGTGTCAGTGGCAGTCAATGATGAAGTCATCAGCCGGGAGAGTTTATCCAATCACCGGCTGCGGAATGAGGACCAGGTGGAGATAATTCACTTTGTCGGCGGCGGAGGAAGAATATGAAACAGTTGATAATAGCAGGCAGAGAGTTTTCTTCCCGGTTTTTTATCGGCACCGGCAAGTTCGCTTCCGGTTCGTTGATGGCGGAAGCTGTGCGGGAGTCCTGCAGTCAGTTAGTGACTGTGGCACTGCGCCGGGTTGAAATCTCATCCTCATCTCGGAGTCGGGAGGATCCGGTGATTTCCCATCTGGATCCGGGAAAAGTGCAGATAGTCCCTAACACCAGCGGCGCCCGCACGGCCGAGGAGGCGGTGCGGATAGCCCGTCTGGCTCGTCAGTCGGGAGGTTATGACTGGGTTAAACTGGAAGTGACTCCCGACCATAATTACTTACTGCCGGACCCGGTGGAAACCTTGAAAGCGGCGGAAACGCTGGTTCAGGAAGGATTCACGGTTCTTCCATACATCAATGCCGATCCGGTTCTGGCCCGGCGCCTTGAGGATGCGGGAACCGCGGCGGTTATGCCCTTGGCTTCGCCCATCGGTACTAACCGGGGGATAGAGACAGGAGCCATGATCCGCATAATTATTGAGCAGGCGCAAGTGCCGGTGGTGGTTGATGCCGGCCTGGGCTTGCCCTCGCATGCGGCCGCGGCGATTGAGCTGGGAGCCGATGCGGTGCTGGCCAATACGGCCATCGCCACGGCCGGCGACCCGGCGGCCATGGCTCGCGCTTTCGCCATGGCCATCCAGGCGGCGGAAATCGCCGTGGACTCCGACCCGGGAGGAGAAAAAAACATGGCTGCCGCCAGCAGTCCATTGACCGGGTTTCTGCGATGAATTCTTTTCGAGAAATCCTGCAAGAATGGCCGCCCGAGCGAGTTCGGCGACTGATAGAGCGGAACAGTCAGCCAGAGCAAGTGGAAAGGGCTTTAAGTTTGCCGGAAGCGGACGATAACGGCCTGGCGGCGCTGCTGTCGCCGGCGGCCTCCGGGATGCTGGAGCCGATCGCTCAGCGTGCGGTTCTGCTGACTCGCCGGCGTTTCGGTCATACTATGCAGTTTTACACCCCTCTTTATGTCTCCAATTATTGTCGTAACGCTTGTGTTTACTGCGGGTTCAGTTGTCGAAACAAAGTGCGGCGAAGGACACTTTCCCTAGACGAAGCCGAGGCGGAAAGTGACCTTTTGGCGGCCCAGGGGTTTCAGCATATTCTTTTGGTCTCGGGCGAGGATCGGGAGGCAGTGCCGATAACTTATTTCGAACAGTTGGCAGGCCGGCTGCGAAGCAAATTTGCCTCCGTTGCGATAGAAATTTACCCTTTGGCAGAGGAGGAGTACAGCCGTCTGGCGCGGGCCGGGGTTGATTCCCTGACTCTGTATCAGGAAACCTATCAGCCGGAGGAGTATAAGAAATTTCATCCCGCCGGCCCGAAGCGAGACTTTGATTATCGGCTGGAAGCGGTGGAGCGTGCCGCCCGCGGGGGCATAACTTTTCTCGGGATCGGTTCATTGCTTGGTTTAGCTGATTGGCGGCTTGAGGGTTTTTATACCGGCCTGCACGCTAAATGGCTGGCCCGCAAATTCTGGCGCTCGCATGTTTCGATCTCTTTTCCCAGGCTTCAGCACGCCAGCGGCGATTTTCAGCCGCCCGTCCCGGCGGGAGAGGCTGAGCTTACCCAGCTGATTACGGCACTGCGACTCTACTTTCCGGAGGCGGGGCTGGTGTTGTCAACTAGGGAGAACCCGCGGCTGCGGGAGCATCTGATCCCACTCGGTATTACCCGTATATCCGCCGGTTCCAGAACCAGCCCCGGCGGTTATTCCGAGGAAGAGCAGAGTGAACCGCAGTTCGCGGTCCAGGATACTCGTTCACTGCGGGAAATGGAAAAGCTGGTTGTCCGGTTAGGTTTCGAACCGGTCAGAAAAGATTGGGACCCGGCATATCATTAAGTCTGATGTTTCATACAATCCCGACAGGCGGCGCAATGCGCCTGATGCACCGAGGGGGAGACAACACTCGCGGAAAATCTTAAAAAACCACAGATGAACACGGATGGACACGGATGAAGCTATCCAGCCCGCCACTGGGAGCCTTGCATGCTCGGGGCGCTGTTCAACGGCTTGCTGCGTGCCTTCCCCACTTTTTGACAGAAGCCTCGTCCTCCACAACACTTCGTCTTCACTCTTAGTCCCAACACTTCGTCTTCACTCTTAGTCCCAACACTTCGTCTCTACTCTTAGTCCCAACACTTCGTCTTCACTCTTAGTCCCAACACTTCGTCTCTACTCTTAGTCCCAACTTTTCGTCAGTTCAATGTTCACGAAAACAGCAGGATCAGGGTGTATGAGTATGTGCCGGTGCAAGCAGTCGTAGAAGGCTCAATTTGACTTTTTCTTACACCAGATCGTACACACAAATCTCAATAAATCTCATACAAGCCCGGCCGCCGGCGCAAGGCGCCGGATACCCCGTAGAAGAAACAGGGAACACTAATAATGAATTTTGAATTTTGAATTCTGAATGTTGAGTTTCGGACAGACCAGACAGTTCCACTTCAAAATTCATCATTCAATATTCAACATT
>PUNB01000175.1 GCA_003552565.1 Lentisphaerota bacterium | reverse complement strand
CCGCGCACTTCGTCCCCCACACTTCGTCCCTACACTTCGTCCCCGCGCACTTCGTCCCCCACACTTCGTCCCTACACTTCGTCCCCTACGCTTCGTCCCCACATCTGCCTTATTCGACTAAGTGCATAAGACTAAGAGCGGCGAATCCAAAATCTGTTGTTTCATGCTAGCTTCTATACCAAAGCGGTGAGAACTCACCGCACTCCGAAAGAGCCTTCGGCTCGGTGTCTAGAACTGATGCGAAGCATCTTTGGAGTGCGGCGGCCCGACGCCGCTTTAAGATAGTCGCGGTGTTTCACATAAGCCCGACTACCAGCACAGTGCTCCGGGATACCCTGAGGGGGAGACTTTGACTGTTCCAAAGTTCAGAGTTCCGCCTTCAGGCGGCAGTTATCCGGAGGTCGCGCCTTAGGCGGATCTTCGACTTCCCCCGGAACCAGCCGGATCTTCATAGGCCTTGCGCCCGCTCGCTGACATGCCACGCCGGAGGCTTGCGTAGGCGGGAGCTTACTGCAACTGCCGCCTGAAGGCGGAACTCCGGCAGTTTAACGCGCTAAACTACGTAAAGTCTCACATAAGCCTGACCGGCGGCGCAAGGCGACACATACCCCGCGGGTGAGACTCTACGTACTTTTACACGTACTCGTACACGCTAATCGTCATTATTTCTGGCTCTGAAGATTTGAGTGTACGAGTACGTGTACGATTACGGTACTCGGATGACTGATAACCGATCACCGAGACGAAGTCTCACATAAACTGACACCTGTAACACTGGAACCTTGAGTCTCTTTTCAAGCTCGACCAGCTTCGTCACTCCGATTCCTCGCTGGCTTCGCTCAAGCCGGGCATTCTGTCTTTCTGATCTTCGGCCAGCAGCTGGGACTTGCGATGGTTGTTGATTGTCTTGTCCAGTTTTTTGCGCAGCTGTTTATGCAGTTTTTCGTAAACTTCGTCGATTGAAACGTACATATCCTGGGTTTCCGCTTTCGCTTCCATGTCGATATGTTTTCCCGTGAGATGGCCCTCGGCTTTGTGCCAGCAGCGTTCCGTCTCCAGAACCAGACGCAGGTTGGTAAGCTTACTGTATTCCTCGGCTAATGGGGCGAATTTACCTTCAGCGTATTCACGCAGTTCATCAGACAATTCCATATGTCGAGCACTGACGATAATTTCCATTTTTCTTTCTCCTTGACATGGGGTTCTTCTGTTTATCAGGCGGTGAATCGCGGCCCCAGATAGACCCGTCGCGCCTGTTCATCGTTAATTAAAAAGTCGCTGTCTCCCTGGCAGAGAATTTTACCTTCACAGATCAAGTAAGCTCTATCCACAATCGCCAGGGTCTCTCTAACGCTGTGGTCGGTGATCATCACCCCCAGGCCGCGGTCGCGCAAATGGGCGACAATCTTCTGCACCTCGTAGACATTGATCGGATCAACGCCGCTGAAGGGTTCGTCGAGCAATATGAACTGCGGGCCGGTGGCCAACGCCCGGGTGATCTCCAGCCGCCGGCGTTCGCCGCCGCTGAGAGTCATTGCTTTCTGGCTCGCCAGATCACTCAGCCGTAATTCATTGAGAAGGTCCTGCAAACGTTCCTGCCGTTCCGCGGATGAAAGATCCAATGTTTCCAGCACCGCCATGATATTATCAGCGACGGTCAATTTACGAAAAACCGACGGTTCTTGTGAAAGATAACCCATGCCCCGCCGAGCCCTCTGGTACATGGGCAGGCGTGAAACATTGTCGCCGCAAAAATAGATATTACCGCTGTCCGGTGGTTCAAGCCCGACCATCATATAAAAAGTGGTGGTTTTTCCGGCGCCGTTGGGGCCGATCAAGCCAACAACCTCGCCTTTGTTGACCTGCAGATTGACCTTATTGACGACCGTTTTTCCTCGGTAAGCTTTAATCAGATTTTCGGCCATTATCAGCGGGGGCGCGCTGTCATTCATTTTCCGCCTCCAGTTCCTTCCTCCTCCTGCCGCGGCAGAGGGACTTCGTTTTCGCGGGAGGATGAATGTGGAATAACCACCGTGGTTCTTTCCCCCTCGCCGGGCTCGGTGGTTATGCGTTCGCTGTCCATGTAATAAATTATTTTAGCGGCATCACGCAGGACGTTCCTCCCCGCCTGCAGGCTGGGGTTTTCCTGCAGGATCACCACCCTGTTTTCGGCTGTATAATGCACATATCCGGCCCGGGCTACGCGGTCATGACGGGGCTGACGAATAATTACATTACCATGAGCTTCCATGGTTTCAACCTGATTCTCATTATTAAAATGAACAATCAATTCATCTGATGTGAGAACGGCATCCTGATCCACTACCTTGACATTGCCTTTGAAGGTGGCCAAACCGGCACCAAAATCCATGCTCCCCTGATCGGAAGTTATTTCGGTTTCCTGTATATCTTCCGGTGAATGAAGTTCAGCGTCAGGCAGCGCCTGGGTTGCTTCCGCCGTCACGGGTTCCATCTCCAGGCTTTCCGCCGATGCGGTTGCCGCGGATATAAAGAACACTAACATCAGACCCGCCAGAAAGCCGATGATTCGCACCCCGAAGATTTCTGCCGAAGACGGCGGCAATGAACAATGAAGATATCGAGAAAAATTAACCATTTCCTTTTTCATGCTGTTTCGTTTCCTTGTCAATCCTGATTTTCTTTATTATCGGCGAGTGGAAACAAGGTGGCTCCCTCATTCCCGATGGTCATACGGACTTGCTCGAACAATAACAGTTTCTGCTGATCCAGCAGAAATTGGTAACCGACACCCCGCAGTCGCATATTGGTTCCCACAGCCAGCAAAGGAGCGGAGCTGCTGCCGCTGTTGGCCGCCCGATCAAAGCTGCATTCAGGCGAAGTGACTTCGATCATGTCAATATCTTCACCGGTCATCAGCACATGCAGGTCGGTTATTTCAATTAGCCCTTCGGCCATGACAGCCTCCTCTCCTGTGACCTCCCACTGCATGGAATCCTGACTGTCCCGAGGTGAACGCAAGCGGAACCCGGAAAAGCGGGTGCCGGAAAGTCCTGTACTGGCCGAACTTCTGAACACACCGGCCGACAAAACAGCGAGCCATAGAAACGCCATAAGAAACGCCCCGAAAACAGCTTTTCCGCCGGAGCCGGAAACAGCTCCGCCTATCGGTAATATTTTTGAATAACCCTTTCCCATGTGCCTTTGGCTTTTAACAATTCCACTGCCACTTCTCTTACGGCGCCGCGGCCGCCACGCGCTTCAGTGATGAAATCGGCCGTCGCCTGTAATTCCGGAACACAGTCCGCCACCGCCGCCGCCAGAGCGCAACGGCGCATGACAGGAATATCCATCAAATCATCACCTATACACAGACACTTGTCGGCCGGCAATTGTTGCTCTTTCTGAATTTTCTCAAACGCCGCCAGCTTATCTTTTTCATTCTGGTATAGAAAATCCAGCCCCAGCTCCCGGGCCCGAAGAAAATTGGCCCGGCTTTTCCTTCCGCTTAGGGCGCCGACAATGATTCCTCCCTGCTGAAGCAGTTTCACAGCATGTCCGTCCTTGACATCGAAGAATTTAATTTCTTCTTCCCCGTCGGCGGCGTAACCGACACGGCCGTCGGTCAGCACACCGTCAATATCCAGCAGGACCCAGCTTATCTCAGCCATTTTCCGTGTTCGCGAGTTCATGGATTTCCTTTACCTTCTTCATCAGCTCCGACACCTGTTCCAGCGGCAGAGAATTGGCGCCGTCGGATAGCGCTTTTTCCGGTTCCGGGTGAACCTCCAGAAAAAGACCGTCTATACCGACCGCGGCGGCGGCTCGGCTGAGCGGATAAACAAATTCTCTCTGCCCCCCGGAAGTGGATCCCTGCCCTCCAGGCAGCTGCACCGAATGAGTGGCGTCGAAAATCACCGGCACTCCCAATTCCCGCATGATTACCAGACCGCGCATATCGACCACCAGGTTGGAATAGCCAAAAGAGGTGCCGCGCTCAGTCATGATTACCCGCTGATTGTCGCTCGAGTTTATCTTCTCCTTCACCCGCAGCATGTCGCCGGGAGCAAGGAACTGCCCTTTCTTAACATTGACCACTTTTCCCGTGCTTGCCGCCGCCAGCAGCAGATCGGTCTGACGGCAAAGAAAAGCGGGTATCTGCAGAATGTCCACGGCTTTGGCTGCCTCCGCCGCTTCTTCCGGGTGGTGAATATCGGTCAGCACTGGAATTTTAAATTCTTCGGCAACAGCCGATAAAATTTCCAGGCCTCTTTTACGTCCCGGCCCGCGATAGGAGGTTATGCTGGTGCGATTGGCTTTATCGTACGAGGCCTTAAAAACATAATTCAGCCCGAGCTGATTACAATAATTCAGCATGGTATCGGCGATTCGACGGCAGGTCTCGTGTGTTTCAATCACACACGGGCCGGCAATAATCAGCAGCGGCGCTGAATCTCCTATGGAAACCTGACGGCTTATTTTCATAGTTGTGTCTCTTTGTGATTGCTGAGGTTGTGTCAAACCTACCTAGAGGGTATGCGAAAAGGTATATTGCGCATTCCTGGGTTCAACTTTGTCCCGAATCCGCCTCAGGCGGATCTCGCACTTAGTCTGAAAAATGAGAAAACATAACAGTATAACTCTTTTTTTTTGCCTCGTCAGCAGAATTTGTGGGCATATTGTGGTCGTCTTTTTTACCCAATACCGACGAAGTAGGCGGTTTAAACGTAACCACTATCTTTATCGGTCTCCACACAGTAACCCTGCTTCATGCACAGAGAGCGCGGTCATCCAGAATATCTGCGTCAAATGCAAAGCTAATTAGCGATCACCACACTAGCTGCCTTGCAGCCAGTATAGCGGCCGCTTTTTCCGCGTCCTCGGGCACGTCAACCCCGATAGTCGGTTCTTCCGCCAGCAGCACTTGAATCTCCACACCGTTTTCCAGCGCCCGCAGCTGTTCCAGCATTTCGCTTTTTTCCAGTTCACTTTGGGGCCAGGAAACGAATTTTTCCAGAATTTCACGTCTGTAAGCATAAATGCCCCAATGCAGCAATGGATTTACATGTTCTCCTCCCTGACGCAGGAAAGGTATTTTCGCCCGACTGAAGTAAAGAGCGCGCCCCTGTTTATCGATCACTACTTTCACCAAGTCAGGGTTTTCGGCGGGCTCCTGAACCCTGTCGAAAGGGACGGCGATAGTGCCCATGTCGCTGCCTTTGGCCACCACGCGCCATACAAGACGGTCGAGACAGCGGCCGGACAGCAGAGGTTCATCTCCCTGGACATTGACAATCAGTCCGGCGGGTTCATCTCGAATGGCCTCTACAATCCGATCAGTGCCGGTCGGGTGATCGACGGAGGTCATGACCGCCTCACCGCCGAAACCCTGAACGGTGTCGATTATCCGCTGATCATCGGCGGCGACCAGTACGCGTTCCACTCGGGCGGCCGAGCGAGCCGCTTCATAAACCCATTGAATCATCGGTTTGCCGGCTATGTGAGCCAGTGCTTTGCCCGGGAAACGGGTACTGCCATAACGAGCGGGTATGACCGCGGCCACGCGCGGACAATCCAGAATACACCGGCAGGCTTCCTCAAGAGTGTCCGCCTGCCAGTCCGCCGGCGAATCGTTGTCGGCTCCCAGCAGCAATGTCCGACAGCCGCTGTTAACACCGGCTTTGACATCGCTGTTTTTATCACCGATCATCCAGGAAGAAGTTAAATCAATATTATGCTCAGCGGCGGCCTGAGTCAGCAAGGCTGGACGCGGTTTCCGGCAATCGCACTCCGCCTCCGGAGCGTGTAAACACACCTTGATGTCTGCAAGCTCAACACCGTAAACGCTCAACAGCCGGCGCAGGCGCTGGTGCTGTTCGTGGACATCCTGTTCGGCGAAGTATCCGCGCCCTACTCCTGATTGATTCGTGACCAGGATCAAATGATAGCCGGCGGACTGCATACGCGACAGCGCTTCTCCGACACCCGGCAGCAGTTCAACCCCGGAGGGATCCCGCAAATAACCGTGATCAGGAATCAAGGTGCCGTCACGGTCAAGAAAAACAGCTTTATTCATCTTCCTCCTTAAGGTTCCGCCGCAGTTCTTCGACGTTTACCGGAGCCGTGCCGATTTTACCGACGACTATGCCGGCGGCGTGATTCGCCAGATGAGCGGCCTGCAGTGGCGAGGCTCCGGCCAGTACAGCCAGAGAAAAGGAGGCGGTCACCGTATCGCCGGCTCCGGAGACATCGAAAACTTCGCGGGCCCGTGTGGGTATATGTTCAGGTTCTTTTTCGCCGTCGAACAAGGCCATGCCGGCATCGCCGAGAGTAATCAGCAGCATCCGGCTGCGCCAGCCCTGGATGATTTTTCTACCGACCTGACGCAGACTGTGATCCTTTTCCAGAGGCAAAATGCTGTCCCGGTAGTAGACCCCCGCCAGACCGAAAGCTTCGCTGCGGTTGGGAGTCATCGCCTGGAGCCCTTTAACTTCAAAATTATGCCCGGGATGCGGGTCGAGAATAGTAAAAACACCGTGCTGATTAGCCAAATCAATGATCTTCTGGAGCAGTTCAGCCGACAAAAGACCTTTGGCGTAATCTTCAAAGACAATGCCGCGGAATTCCCCCTGGGATATGCCTTTGGCCACCTTTTCATAGAGGCAATGCTGCTCTTCCTGGCCCAGAGGGCTGGAATCCTCATCATCCACTCGCACCACTTGCTGGCGATTGCCGATGATTCTGGTCTTTACAGTGGTGCGCCGCCGGTCGGAATAAGTTATGCCCTGTTCATCGATATTTTTTTCCTGAACAACCCTTTTCAGAGCCATGCCCTCTGCATCATTTCCGGCGTTTCCATAAAGGATCACCTTACCCCCCAGCGCTGTGATGTTAGCGGCCACGTTGGCGGCGCCTCCGGGCACTTCGGTGGTATGATCAACCCGCACCACCGGCACCGGCGCCTCCTGGGAAATACGGCAGGCTGAACCCCAGATATAGCGGTCCAGCATGATATCTCCAAGAACAGCGATTTTAAACTCCGGGAACCGCTCAATCAAGGGGAGCAGGGAGACTGGCTTCATGTTCGATCCTTTGCAGAAATTCTTTTATCCATCCAGCGTTTTCCGATTCGATTTTCCGGACCGCTGAAGGAATATCCAGATCTGCGGGTGTGGGAGGCAGTTCCTCCTCTTCTATCTGATCAAGCAGACGTTCATAGAACCGCAGATCCTCTGTTATGATCAGCCATAATGAATAGGGGATCCGTTCCTGGTGGCGGCGCATGTAACTGGCGATTTCATCCACCTGCTTGGAAACAATTTGAAAAAACGCCTCGTGAGTTTCTTTTTCTCTCGCTTCCTCCGGAAAACTGTTGATGCGGCGACGTATATGGTCGATCTGCAGAATTGTTTTCTGTTCCGTAATCGTTTGCGGAGCAAGGGATTCATAATCAAGATAACCAGGGATCCAAAGGGCGGTCAACACCTGCAGAATAATCAAGACCGCAAGCCCGACTTTAAGTATGCGCCCCACTCGATCAGTGTGCTTGGCGAATGACACCTTGGGGTGCAATTTCTGGACTCGGAATGTCCAATGCCCGATTCTGACCTCGTCGCCGCTGATCAAGTCGGCGGCGGGGGTTGTCAAAGGATTCTGGTTTAGAAATAAATCCAGGTCGGTTTTATGGGAAAGTTTAAGGGCGCCTCCTTTCTCTTCTATACTGAACCAGATTTCATCACCGGCTCGTCCTTCCTCATCAAGCACCTGAACATCACATTCCTCACTGCTGCCGATTAAGGCGAGACCGTTCTCAAAGTCCGCCGCGGTGGATTTAGCGAAACTGTCAGCATCCTGCTTTAAATTATTGCGAATGATTAATTGAAACGCCACACTTCATTCCTTAACGGCAGTATTTCAGCATGACCCCGTGCGAAAAGGTGTCGTTGAAGGTTTTCGAGCTGAGCGCCCCCGCCGGGCTTGCCCCGGCAGGGGCATAAAAACCTTTCCGGATACCCCTAGCATGAATGCATCAAAGTAAAATCCATGCGAAAAGGGTTCAAGACTTGATTTCGATTTTTTACGCCGTGGCGGTCTGCTCTTTTCTACCGCCCTTTTTTCTCCCGGTCTTTTTTCGCTGGGCGAATTTAATCTTGTCTCCTTCCAGGCGGCACATAATGGCGGCGCCGTCAGGATACTTGGACTGCAGTATTTCCTGAGCCAGCGGATCCTCAATATAACGTTCAGCCACTCGACGAAGGTGACGGGCGCCGTATTCCGGCTTGTAACCTTTGTCAACTAGAAAATCGCGAACCGCGTCACTTATCAGCAGTTCGGTGCCGCGATCCCGCAGTCGCTGACGTATCTTTTCCAGCTCCAGGTCAATTATTTTAAGCAGGTCCTCTCGCTCAAGCTGCCTGAAGACCACCACATCATCCACCCGATTGACGAACTCGGGGCGGAAATGCTTGGTCAGATTTTCTTCCAGATGGTCCCGCATCTGTTCATAATTGTTGGCGATGCTGGACCGACGGTCGAACCCCATACTGCCGGGCCGCTGAATATCCTGCGCCCCGACATTCGAGGTCATAATCACAATAGTATTGCGGAAATCGACTCGATAACCGACACTGTCGGTCAACTGCCCTTCCTCCATGATCTGCAGAAGCATGTTCATGACATCGGGATGGGCTTTTTCGATTTCATCAAACAAAATCACCGAGTAAGGACGCCGCCGGACTCTTTCAGTCAGCTGACCGCCTTCCTCGTGGCCGACGTACCCCGGGGGTGATCCGACCATACGGCTGACATTGAATTTTTCCATGTACTCCGACATGTCCAGACGGATCAAGGCATCGGGATCGCCAAACATGAATTCCGCCAGAACTTTCGCCATGAGCGTCTTACCCACCCCTGTCGGCCCCAGAAAAACAAAAGAACCGATCGGACGGGCCGGATCTTTCAACTCAGCTTTGGAACGTCGCAGCGCCCGGGAAATCGCTTCAATGGCGCGATCCTGGCCGATAACCGCGCGACGCATTTCATCTTCCATCCTCAACAGCCGTTTAGTGTCAGCTTCCGCCAAACGCTGTATCGGCACACCGCTTATCTTGGCAACAATATGACGGATATCTTCGGCTCCGATCGACACCACCGTTTGATCCATCTCCCGCTGCCATTGTTTAAGAGTTTCGTTCAGCTCATGCTGCAGTTCTTTTTCGCGGTCGCGCAATGAAGCGGCCTCTTCAAATTTCTGATTGGCCACCGATTCTTCTTTCTGCTGCCGCACTTCTTTAATCTGATTTTCCAGACCGGTTACATCCGGAGGACGAACCATGGCCGAGATACGAGCTTTCGAGCCGGCCTCGTCGATGATGTCTATGGCCTTATCCGGCAAATGACGTCCGGAAATATATCGGTCGGAAAGCTGCACCGCGCTTTGCAAGGATTCAGGCGTGAACTTGACATGGTGATGAGTTTCATACCTGTCCCGCAGACCGCTGAGTATCGCCACTGATTCCTCCTGGGTGGGCGGATTGACTATGATTGACTGGAAACGCCTTTCCAGGGCCGAGTCTTTCTCAATGGTTTTGCGGTACTCTTCCAGAGTAGTGGCGCCGACACACTGAATTTCCCCCCGGGCCAAGGCCGGTTTAATGATATTGGAGGCATCCATAGCTCCCTCAGCGCCGCCGGCGCCGACGATGGTGTGCAGTTCATCAATGAACAGGATGACCTTGCCGCTGCGCCTGATCTCATCCAGCACCGTTTTGATCCTTTCCTCGAACTGCCCGCGATACTTGGTTCCCGCCACCAGCAGAGGCAGATCCAGACCGACTACCATGCGATCACGCAGCAGTTCCGGGACTTCTCCCTGAACTATAGACTGCGCCAGGCCTTCGACTATGGCGGTCTTGCCGACACCTGCTTCCCCAATCAGCACCGGATTGTTTTTGGTCCGACGGCAAAGAATCTGGATAACCCGCTCTATTTCATTGTCCCGGCCGATAACCGGGTCAAGATCTCCGTTGCGGGCTAAATCCGTGAGATCGCGGCCGAACGCTTTCAACGCCGGCATTTTCTCTTTGCCGCTTTTACCGGTCGCGCTGCGGCCGGCGGTTTTTTCCGTTTGCGATTCTTCGGAATCACTGGGAAGGTATTCCGGATCCAGCGCTTTCATGATTTCATGGCGGACTTCTTCACCTTTGATATTCAAATTGCGCAGAATCCGGGCCGCCACCCCTTCTCCTTCCCGCAGCAGTCCCAGAAGGATATGTTCGGTACCGATGTAGTTATAATTCAGCCCTTGCGCTTCGCGGGCCGCCAGTTCAAGCACCCGCTTAACCCGCGGAGTAAGAGGCGGATCCCCCTCCTGCTGGGTATCCTGACTGGGAGCGGAGTGTTTTTCCACTTCATAACGGACGCTTTGCAAATCCAGTCCAAGATTCTGCAAAGCCAGCACCCCTACCCCTTGACCTAACTTGATCAAACCGAGCAGAAGATGTTCCGTACCCACATAATCATGCCCGAAACGCCGCGCCTCCTGACGCGAAAGAGCTAAAGCCCGCTGAGCTCGCGGGGTGAAATTGTTCAGACTGAAATCAAAATTGTCTTCATGCTTTGACATATTGAAAAACCTCTAATGGTTGTGGTTTAATTATCCGTTTTTATTGCCGCCGATACCCGACGGCTGAATTAAGTTGATTTTACAACTTTTTCACATAACGTTTGACTTAAGCAGGGATAATTTTGTTCCCCTGCAATGAAACTGTAATATTGAAATTGGTGATTTGTTTTTTTAGCCGCTCGTGCTTTTGAGCAGAGCGGCTCGAATAAAATCACTCCTGAGGCGATTAATTTCCTGTGCGTTCAGTCCGGCTTCATCTGTACTCGCGGAGGCGACAGCCCGCAAATGCGCCGAACCGGCTCGTACCGGCAGTTCCTCCGTATGCTCAAGACGCAGCCGGGAAAACATGGAATTGACAATCCCCAGCCGCAAAAAACTCAGGCATCGGAACATTTCCCTTGCCGACAACCGGCGTCCATGCCGTAAAATCCCGTAGGCGCGGCCGATCATATCATTCAGCCAATCTCGCCGCTGCCTGTATACCTTAAGCCTCGCCAGCTTTTCACCCCGAATCAGCTGATGCACTAATTGCCCCCACCGTAAAGCCAGCTGCTCTGCCGAAAGTATCCCTTGAGAAGACATGGAAATTTCCAAAAATTGACCGGTGGCTCCCGTGCCTTGGCCGAAGGCACCGGCCAATTCCAGGTTCAATGCCTCCGAAGCCCGCTCAAGCGCCTCAATCTCTCCCATGATCGCCATTCCGGGAAGGTGCAGCCAGGAGGATATCCTCATCCCGGCCTGCTGTTTGGCCGGACAACTGGTAAGATAACCGTTGGTATGGGAAAAAGCAATCGGCAGCCGACATTCCAATTCCTTAGTAATTGCCTCGGCCCGGCGGAACGATTCCTCCAAAGCCAGACCGGAAGAGAAAAGACGAACATGCAGATGTTCTTCATGATTAATCAGAATGGTTGTGCGATTGTCATTGCCAAACCAAACATTCAGAGAGGACGAATCATTCGGAAAATCAACCGCCGCCGCCCAGCGCTCACTCAACAGTTCACCGGCTAATACCGTCCGGCCGCCTGCTTCAAGCCAGCGTCCGGCAGCGCCCAGATGGCGGTTGACATGCTCGGCCAGCAGATTCCGAACCCGCTTTTTGTCTTCAGCCCCCGCCGCTCGCGGAAATGGCGATGTACGCAGATTGCGCGCCATTTCCAAACAGGTGGCCAGCACGACCTCCGAATCATCCCCAGCAGCCAGCCAGGGCAAAGGTAATTCAGCCGCCTCGGCAGCGGTGATATAATCACTGTTCATAATCCTGAATCCGTGAAAAAATTGGCGAAAAGTGCTCGAGACCTGTTTTTGCGCTGGTTTGAGCTTTGTCTAGGGTTTCACAAACTAATGTGAGACTTCGCGTTGTTTTTTATGCCGCAACCAGTCTCTCCCTCAGGGTATCCGGCGTGCCGCGCCGGCGGTCGGGCTTATGTGAAACACGGTTCGTCGTTCATCGTGCTTCGTTCGTCGTTATTGGCGGTTGACGAGAATCCGCCTGAGTCGGACTATTGTCAACCGGTTTTAAGCCTCTGAACCTGCTGTTTAAAAAACGCATAGCCTAATTCGAATGAATTAAAGCTCTATCACCATCCCGTCATCGGCAATGGCAACCTTGTCACCAATAATATCCCGAGCTTTACGAAGTTCCCCCTCAGGATCCTTGAGAATCGCCCGCCCATGATGAAGAAACACCAACCTGTCAAAATCTTTTCCGGCCGTTTGCAAATACCGGCAAACATTTTCAGCCTTATGATGGCCTGTTTCCATCAGCAGTAAATCCGCTCCGTCAATTAAGTTTTCAAAATCTTCAATGCTCTTGACATCTCCGGAATAGACAATCACCTTTTCTCCTGCCTCAATCCGAAATGAGTAGGACAACCAGGGCTCCGAAACACCAAGATGAAAGTTGTGCTGTGCTGTCACCCGCAGACCATGGCGATCATAAATCAACCCATCATTCACCTGTTGTGGAATTACATCAAAAACCGTCTTAAAACCGCCTTCAGTGCCGCGCAGCATTGCGAGCATACCTTCAAACACTGTTATGTCAGGAATAAACACATCTATCTGCCGGTTTTCCAGCTTGCTCCTGGCTTCCTCTGAAACACTGGTTAATTTTCGTAACGTCCACAGCAGATTCGGCAATCCGCCAATATGATCCATATGTGTATGGGAAATAAAGACGCTCTCGGTGGATGGCAAATCAATTCCCGCAAGGTAAGCATTATACGAACAGCACTCGCCGGCGTCAAACCAGTATAAGCGGTCGCTGAAGTCCAATGCGAAGGCGGTGTGATGCCGCCCTGGAAAAGGTTCCGTGCCGCTGCAACTGCCGATTAAGTGGAGGGTTGAGTTGTTTTTCATGTTTAATAACCTGTAAAAAATGTAGTTTCCTTTTCAAATTGAGCGGGCAGGTTGTATGAGACTCAAGGTTTCAGTGTTCAGGTGTCAGGACTTGACAATTTTTTGTGCCTTTTTGTGTCATGACCACTTTCGGATTTATTCCCGAGCATGTATTCATAACTACATAGGACAAGTGGTCAGATAAATTTTTTGTGGCTATAAAAGACGAAGTCTCACATAAACCTTCTCAATCTCGCAAGGATCGGCTGTAAGGGGGACGCAATATTCCACGCTCGGTTATGATACCGGTTATCAACTCGGCCGGCGTGACATCGAAAGCAGGGTTGTAAACGGGACATTCTTCCGGGGCGATCAAGCGTCCGAAACCGCTTCTTATTTCCCCGGGATCTCTTTCCTCGATCGGGATTTGTCCGCCCGCAGCCAATTCCAGATCAACGGTCGAGTAAGGCGCCGCCACATAGAAAGGCAAACGATGGTAAGCAGCCAGAACCGCCAGTCCGTAAGTGCCGATTTTATTGGCGGTATCGCCGTTGGCGGCGATCCGGTCGGCTCCGACCAGGACAAAATCGACCATGTCTTCGACCATGGCGCGCGCCGCCATGTTGTCGCATATTACCGTAACCTCTATCCCGGCCCGCAACAGTTCCCAGGCGGTCAGCCGCGCCCCTTGCAGCAACGGCCTGGTTTCGTCCGCCAGCACTCGCGGTTCCAGTCCTTGACGATGAGCCATGTAAACCGGCGCCAATGCCGTACCCTGCCCGCCCGTGGCCAAAGCGCCGGCGTTGCAATGGGTCAAGACCCTGGTCCGCTTTTCCTCAAACAACCGTTTCCCATGCTCGCCGATTTTTTCACAAAGTTCTTTATCCTCCTGCTGAATCGCCAAGGCCTCTTCCACTAAAGCGTTCTTCAGCGACACCACATTTTCCTCCCCTTTCTCGATCATTGTCCGCAAGCTTCGCATACATCGGTTCACCGCCCATCCGAGGTTAACCGCTGTCGGCCGGGCCGCGGCCACCTCCCGTCCACGTGTTTCCAGCCACCGCATAAACTCTCGATACTCACCAGCCTCATACCGGCAGGCGGCGGCCGCCAAGCCCAGCGCGCCGGCGCAACCGAGCGCCGGCGCGCCGCGCACCGAAAGGCGTTGAATCGCCGAAATCAGAGAAGGTACATCCATGACCTTCAGGTATTGTTCCGATTCCGGCAGCAGGGTCTGATCAAGCAAACTCAGAAACCCTTTCCGGCCGGTTCTCGGATCGGCCTCTTCCTCAATCCATGCAAGGGTATAGAACTCCCGCTCCATTAAACTTGTCACTCCTTGTAACCCAGCCGTTTCAAAATAAAATGATTGCGATCCCACTTAGGATCGACTTTCACGCGTATATCCAGCCGCACCGGTAATTGGTAAATTTCCTCCAGTTCTCCGCGGGCCTGTCTTTTTACTTTTCTCAGCAGACGTCCTTTATGACCGATGACAATGCCTTTCTGACCGGGTCTTTTAACATACACATCCACCGCCGCCATCCAGTGTTGATCTTTTTCTTCCAGAGACCGCACTTCCACCGCCAGAGAATGGGGTATTTCATCGTACAGTTCCTGAAAAAATTTCTCCCGCACCAGGTCAGCTATCATCAGCTTGCGGGGATAATCGGAAAGCATGTCGCGAGAAAAAAGGAAAGGTGATTCCGGCATCATATCAAAAAGCTTTTCAACCAGCGCCTCCACTCCCTCGCCTTTCAAGGCTGAAAGCCGATGCCAGTCCGGCTGATGGCGGCTGTCTTTCTCGGCGGCCACAGCACTCCATATCCGACGATAATCATTTTCGTGATCATTTTTCCCATCGATTTTATTCAAAACAAAAATCAGCCCGGCTGACTGCCGACAGAGCCGCCGCATCCATCCTTCATCCTCCTCCCGCGGAGATTGCGAGCAATCGAGAATCAGAAGCACCGCGTCGGCCCCCTCCAGAGAAGCGCGGGCCATACGATTCATCAAGTGATTAAGCTCCTGACGAGCTTTATGTACCCCCGGTGTATCCAGAAACACCAGCTGCCCCCTGGTTTCAGTGATCACCGCGCGCACCAGATTACGGGTTGTCTGGGCCACCGGGCTGACAATTGAAACCTTCTCTTCGGCGATGCGGTTAATCAATGTCGATTTGCCGACATTGGCTCTGCCGATCACGGCGATGACTCCGCAACGTCCGAACTCAGTGTCCGGCTCCGGATTTGCTAATATTTCTTTACTCAGTTCACGCATCGGTTTAGCGGCTATTTCTCAAAACGAATGGGGTGCTAATAGTTTTTTCTTAGATTTCGTGGGTAACAGTTTGGTTTCAGGCGTCAGGGTTTCATCTTCCCCGCCATTTTATTCCGCTCCTGTCTCGGGCACGCCGGTATAATAATTCTTCCATTCCGCCGCCGGCCTCTGATTGCGCAGCGCCTGACCCATCGCCTGCAGTACCGGCAGGGCATGCTGAAAGAACATCTTATATCCGGCACACAGATGATTCAACCCGTACTCACCGTGCTTCCCGCGGTCCGTCCACTGCGCCGGGCAGCCGCCATGGCACAAGGTCAGGAAAGAGCATTCCCGGCAGGTGCGCGACAGGTTACGCTCCTTCGCCATCCCGAAAGCGCACTGGTAAGAACTGTCGCACATCTGTCGCAGAGACTTTCCTTCCTGCAAACTGCCGAGCAAATACTCTGGAAAAACATAATGATCACAGGAATAAACCTGGCCGTTGTGCTCAACCACCACTCCCCGTCCGCACCTCCGGCTGTGGACACAGACACCGGAAGGGTATCCAAGCATTAAGCCCAGAAAAACATCAAACGACTGCACAAAAACGCTCCCCACATCATTATCAAGCCAACGATCAAACACTTCTATCATAAAACGGCCGAACTGTTCTCCGGAAACCGAACGCTCCGTCAGGCGAAAAACATTTTCCGATTCCGGCGGCCGCGGATCAAGTGGGTTCGGCGGTCCGTCCAAATGTTCGACGATCGGGATGAACTGCATAAAAGCCGCTCCCTGAGATTTTAAAAAATCATAAACCTCCCCCCCATGCATCGAGTTATCACTCTGCACACAGGTCAGCACATTGAATTCCACCTGGTTCCGTTTCAGCACTTTCAATCCGCGCATAGCGGCCTCAAAAGAGCCGCGCCCGGCGGCATCAGGACGAAAACGATTATGCAAATGTTCCGGCCCGTCTATGCTGATGCCGACGAGAAATCCATTATCCGCCAGAAACTTACCCCATTCATCATTCAGCAAGGTGCCGTTCGTCTGCAATGAATTATGCACCTGCATATTGGAGGGAGCGAAACGCTTCTCCAATTCCAGCGCCCGTCTGAAAAAATCCAGCCCGGCCAAGGTCGGCTCCCCTCCCTGCCAGACAAAGTTCACTTCCCTGGCGCCGGGCGGCTGACTGGCGATATAATCGCGGATAAAACTCTCCAGCAGCTGATCGGACATCACACCCGAGGGAGCCGGTTCATACAGTTCGTCTTTGTCCAGATAAAAACAATGTTCACACCGCAGATTACAACGGGCTCCCACCGGCTTGACAATGCAGGAGAAAGGGACGTTCTTCATCTCCGATGATACATCTTTCAACGTATGACCGCTTTGGGAGTTGTTGTCTTTTTTACGTTTATTCTTTCTAGTGCCTTTGCGCTTAATCATATATAACCACCATAATTGCTCTCAATCAGAGACAGACATAAAATGTTAATTTAGCTTGTGAAAAGAATTGTGCATAACCCCGCGGAATCGACTGATAATTGCGTCAGTCACAGGTGCAAAGTGGTCCCGGTTTCGGTACACGAGTACGGCGACGACTACGGACTACGATTCGAGCGTACCCAATCGTCCGCCATAGTCGTTCAGCCTCAGGCGCATTTTCCAAGAAGTTGGTCGACTAAGAGTATCCGACAAGGTGTAGCGAGTAAGTTTGTCGACTGTCTTTATCGGTCTCCACAGCCCGTCTAATCTTGATACGGGATTATTCTTTTTAGTTTTGTTTAATCATTCACCATCTGGATTCATCCATTTAGCAACAGATCCTGCTGAAGAGCGAGGTTTGAATATTGCCGAAGCCTGCTGCAGGCTGCTTTAAGATTCAGATTGAAGTATTATGTTTATTGCCAGCGGGGCGCCCGGGATATGATACCCGACTGGGGGGGTGGATACGTGTTTAGCTAGACCCTATGCGAAAAGGTGTTTATGGTCTATACACGCACGAATAATAAAACCTAGTCTCGCACCTTGTCTCGCACTTAGTCCAAAAAAAGAGGAATCGAAAGAAAACCAGACAAGATACGAGCTCCGCCTGAGGCGGACACCGCACTCCGAAAGAGCCTTCGGCTCGGTGTCCTGAACTGATGCGAAGCATCTTTGGAGTGCGGCGGCCTGACGCCGCTTTAAGATAGTTGCGTTGTTTCACATAAGCCCGACCGCAGGCGCGCGGCGCCTGATACCCCGTAGAAGAAACAGGGAACACTAATAATGAATTTTGAATTCTGAATTCTGAATGTTGAGTTTCGGACAGACCAGACAGTTCCACTTCAAAATTCATCATT
>PUNB01000156.1 GCA_003552565.1 Lentisphaerota bacterium | reverse complement strand
CGAATTTGTGCTGAAAAAACCTTGTCTCGAACCTTGTCCCGAACCAAAATCCGATTGGTTTTAATGTTTTCATCCCAAATGGAATATGGTTCGGGACAAGGTTCAAACCAGCACAAATTCTGAACGTTAACCCTTTTCGCGGAGGGTCTAACTAGGGGTATCGATAGAATCGAAACTCTCAGCACAAAATATTGGAAAAATCTCTCGTTTTTTCGAGTTATGGGATGGCAGTCGCTTTTATCATAAGTTGCCATGGTCATAAACCTAAGCAAAAAAAAATATCGGGAATATGTTCCGGGTGATTTAATGGTGTTTTCTCCAAGATAAACATTACAAGGTTTGATTATGTCTCAAGGCGGTAGTACACAGGCGATGACGGTGGATAAAGACGCGCCGTTGATCCCCTTGCGCGGATGGGTGCAGATGGCGATACTCGGGATCATATTCATCTCTCTGCACAGTTATGTCCTCGGAATATTATACCGCGCCGGGCGCAGCGATGCTGACTGGTCACACATCTTCGCCATCCCTTTTATCAGCGCCTACATGATTTACCGGCAGCGAGAACGGCTGAAGATATGCGATGTTTACCGTGATTATATTGGACTGGCCGTGTTTATTTTAGGCCTTTTGATGTACGGCGCCGGCATTCAGCTGAACAGTACAATGATTATGGGATATGGGATGGTGGTGGAATTGCTGGGGCTGGCCTGGTTTTTCCTGGGGCGCCAGGTAATGAAGTCTCTGTGGATTCCCATTGTTTATCTGGGGTTCGGGGTGCGATTCACTTTTCTTTATACTTACATATCTCTGATCCTGCAGCGGGTGGCTTCAGCGGCAGGCGGGATCGTGATCACAATTTTAGGCTTGCCGTTTGATGTGGAAGCGGACAGTACCGGCGCTCTCTTGACCATTTATCATCAGGGTGCTTTGATTAACCCGCCTTTGAACGTGGAAGAGGCGTGCAGCGGTTTGCGGAGCCTGATGGTGCTGACGGCGATCGCCGTGGCGCTGGCTTTTATTGAAAGAAGAGCCTGGACAAGCCGTATTCTGATTGTCGCCGCGGCGGTGCCGACGGCGATCGCCGTGAACGTGGTACGCATAGCCGTAACCGGTTTGCTCTATCCCTTTTATCCGCAGTTGAGCCGGGGAGACGCGCATGATTTTATCGGTTTGCTGATGCTGCTGCCGGCGATGGGGCTCCTGATGCTGGCTGTCAAGTTTTGTGATCAGTGGTGGGGGGTCAAGCCATGGGTTGATAAAACAAATTAAGACGACGGGGGTTGACAAGATGCATTCCAATGAATTAAAGAAAGTTTTTAATCCCACTTTTATAATCAGCGCCGGTTTGTTGTTAGCGGCGCTCTTCGGGTTGAGATATATCACATCAGCCTGGGAGTGGGCGTTTCATAAAGAATCAGTGCCGCTGCGGCGGAAACTGGATACGATTCCTAGAGAAATCGGTCCTTATCAGCTGCTCCGCAGCGAAAGAATGCCGGAATCCGTGGAACGTCAGTTGGGTACGGAAAATTATATCAACTTTCTCTATCGTGATAAGCGTCTGGATGCTGAAGAGCCAGGCGGTGTGATTAATCTGCACGCGGTTTATTATACCGGCAATCAGGAGCCGGTTTCGGCGGCGCACGTGCCGGAAATCTGTTATGTCGGCGGCGGTTTTGATCGCATTGATGTTCGGCAGCAAAGGCTGCCGGTATCATTTCGGAAAAATCAAACGCTTTCAGATGGAAGTATCATGGTGATGACCGCGAACGATGAACTTGTTCGGCTGCCGCACGCGGAGATACCGGTGCGCGAGTTTGAATTCATGGCGCCCGGCGCCCGTGAGTCAGGGACTGTGCTGTATTTCTTTTTTTACAACGGCAGATATGTTGCCTCCCGCAGCGACATAACCTTCCAGTTTCTGGATCGCAGTTCAAGCAAGGTTTATTACTGCAAGATTGAAGTTTCCCCTGGTTCCGTACAGAGAACCAGCGGCGGCCGGGATGGCGGATTCGTTCCCGGGGTCGGCTCTCCGGAAAGAACTCGCGAAGTCGCTAAAGAGTTCATGAAGTGGGTAGTGCCGGAAATTAAAGCATGTTTGCCGGAGGACACTCATTTTATTGAGGAGGAGCTGCTGGCCGAAATGAAAGAGGAAGGAATTGCGGAATGAAAAATGTCATACACCTTAATAAGTTCAGGTTAACGGAGAAAATTGAAAAATGAATACCCAGCGAAAAACAAACCGGAAAAAACAGCGCGGAAAGCCTCAACAGGGAAAGAGCAGCCGCTTGAAAAAAGCGGCATTGCTGGGCGGAATTTTTATTGTTCTGTCGGCGGTCGGGATCACAGCCGTTTGGCGGTTTTACAGTTATTATCAGGATCCCGCACGCTTTGTTGAAAGAGCCCGGGAGCTGGAACAGGCTGGTGAGTACGAGGCCGCCTCCGACCAATACCAAAGGGCTTTGCGGAGGGCTCGATCACCTTCCATGCGAGTTCAAATAATGAATTCAATGGTGCAAAACATTCAGGAGAAACCGCCGGCGCCTGTTTCCGAAGTCAGAGAAGAGGCACTGTCATTGTTTCATCTCAACAGGGAAATTTTCCGGATGGCTGAGGATAAAGAAGAGCTGGCCCGGAAACTGCTCAACGACACCTATACACTGGCCAGTCACCTGGATTCACCCAGTGATTGGCGTGAACTGCAGGAAACAGCTCAGCTGGTGCTTCGACTGGATGAAGGCAATCCGCTGGCGCGTAAATACTTAAACATTTCCCGCATGCACACCCGGCCGCGGGAGGACAGAACGGAAAGGTTTTATTCGGAACTGCTGAATGAATTAGACGAACTGTTGGAGGATTACGAGCTGGATCGGAGAAAAATTGTTTATTACAGCTCCAAGGCTCTGGCCAATCGGGCCGCGGACATTGACGGCGAGCATTTGCGTCAGCGCCGGCAGGAATTTTTTCGCCGGGCTGTTGAACAAATGGATGAGTACCTGCGTGACCACCCGGATGATCTTCTGATGCGGGTTCGAAGCGCGCAAATTGCGACGCGGGAGATTGAAAATGCGCTTGAGCCCGAGAAAGTCTCCGCTGTGGTTGAGGAGCTGGAGTATCTTTATCAGGAACTTTCGGAGCGGCAAGAAGAAACCGATGACATTGTCAATTCAAAGTTCGAACTGTCGCAGGCGTATTTCAGAATAGCCCAGATTGCCGAATTCATGGCTTTGCGAATGGACCGGGATATTGCGGCATTTGCTTTTGATGTTGAGCAGCTGCGTCAGCGCAGCATCAACCTGCTGAACTCTCTGGCCCGATTGGATGATTTAAATAGTTTACGGGCAAAAAGGCATTTGGCCCGGATACACAGAACTATGGATAATTACCAGGATGCATTAGGGTATTATGAGCAGCTGCTGGACGCGGAGAAAGTGCTTTTCTCTCCCGGCGTGGAAGCGATGATCGCCTCTCAGCATCAAATGTTTTCCCGCCTTGAAAGAATTGACCTGTGGCTGACGATGTATGAAGATGAAGCCCGGCCGGAATGGGACCGCCAGGTGGAAAATGAAATAGAAAGATTGAAGGAGACTCTTGGAGAAGAGCATCCGCATTTAAGAATGCTGGAGGGGAGATGGGCTTATGTCCAGGGTGATTATCGCGGGGCTCTGAGAAAAATCGAACTTGCCGAAGAGGTACTGGAGGAAACACCGCAATCCGTACTGTACAAAGGTTTGAGTTTGGCGCGAATGGGGGAAACCGGTGCCGCGATTGAGCGACTGAGCCGGTTTATGCGGCAGCCGGGAGGCGGCATCGATCAGCGCTGGCGGGCACTGGATACTATGGCTGAATGCCTCGTGCGTTTGCGTGATTTCGATCAAGCCCTGCAGTTTCGACGCCGGCTTCTGGAACAGATGCCGGAGCGGAAAGAGGCTCAATTGAATCTGGCGACCACTTTGATGGCACAGGCTGATTTTCATAATCGGCCTCTTTCCCAGGAAAGCGCTGATGAAGTGCGGAAACTTCTGGAGCCGCTGGCCCAAGAGGGCAATATGGCGGCGGTTGCGCAGCTGGGCAGGTTTTTCTTGAGAACAGGCCAGAACGAGGCGGCGGCGGAAACTCTTTCGCCTTATCAACAAGAGCCTGAACTAGCGGGCACAATCAATTCATTATTGTATTTTGCCTGGCTGCGGCAGGGAGAAGAGGATAAGGCCGCGGCACTGCTGGAAGAGCTGGCGGTTAAAGCCGATGATCAAACCGTCGCCGAATATTTGTCGGCGGCGGCCGCCGGGG
>PUNB01000158.1 GCA_003552565.1 Lentisphaerota bacterium | reverse complement strand
CGTGACCTCAATGTAGACGTCCTGCTCATCCTCCAGTATCTGCTTAAGCATCCGGAAATCGAGACCACAGCCGCGGCCCGGCTGTGCCAGCTCACCGACGCACAGATGCGGGAACGACTGTCCGCTATGGAAAGAGCGGGATATATCGAACACGGGGGCGCTGGACGAGGGGCCTATTGGACGCTTCGTCCCGAAATACATCAAAACCTCGCCTCCGAGGGCCACCCCGAACGCAGTCGACGCATTGATTGGGAAGCCGCCAAAACGCGCATACTAAGTATTCTGAAGGAACGGGCGAAGCGCGGTGAGGAAGGATTGAGCAACAGCGACATCCGACAGATCACACACTTTGATCGGAATCAAGTATATCGCTTGATGCAGGAACTGAGGACCGAGAACCCGAAGATCGGCAGCCCGGGACGAGGGAAATGGGCGAAGTATAACTACGTCTTAAAATGATCCGGCAATGCTCGCGAGCATTAAGGTGAGCATTAAAGCCGGTCTAATGCTGTATTTAATGCTTGCGAGCATTGACTGCAACAATGATTTAATAGCCCGTTAACCTGAATAATTCATGAGCCATCTACTGCGAGGTGCCATTGCCCGCAATCTCAACAACTTGCAGCCGCCACCGAGCTTGACGTACGACAGTACGCCCGCGCCCGGTTTACGGCTGTAAGTTGTTGATCTCACGCACACTGACTCCTCTCGTGACGAAGTTCATGAATTAATCAGGTTAATTGGCCCATGCAGAAATTGTGGGCCGAATAACCAGAGCTTTACTGTAGGAATTGGCTCAGACACTGATAAGCGGAGCTGAAAAAACAAAAGCTTTCTGATATGCAACCACTTGACAAGACATTAAGAAGCAAACTCGAACGCACCGTCGTCAAGGCGCGTGACGTAGCTGAGGCGGCTGCGAGCGCAGCCATGGAGCAGCTCGGCGTGGGCGCGCCGAAACCTTACGCCCATCTGAGTAAAGAAGACAGGGAACTGCGCAGGAAACTGCGCGCGCATGGACGCCAATTGGGTGACCGCCGCGATCCGGCGACAGATACGCAGTCGGTCGACCGGTTGATTGAAGAAGTGGCTTATGAGCATTGGCACCGAATGTTGTTTGCCCGCTTCCTGGCGGAAAACAATCTGCTCATGTACCCGGACCCGGTGGACCCCGTTCCGGTGACACTCGAGGAGTGCGACGATCTGGCTGCCGATGAAGGTGCGGCCAACGGCTGGGAGCTGGCGGCACGCTATGCCGCCCGCATGCTGCCCCAGATCTTCCGAAACGATTCTCCGTCATTTCAGCTTGGCCTCCCCCCTGAGCACCAACACGAACTCGAGCAATTGATCGCCGGGCTTCCAGCAGAAGTCTTCGCGGCCTCCGACTCCATCGGCTGGGTGTATCAATTCTGGCAGACCAAGCGCAAGAACGAGGTCAATGCTTCCGAAGTCAAGATCGGTTCGCGTGAACTTCCCGCAGTAACGCAACTTTTCACCGAACCTTACATGGTCAGCTTCCTGCTGGACAATTCATTAGGTGCCTGGTGGGCTAGGAAAGTGGCCGGAGCTTCTAGCTCCGGATTCCAATTCTCAACGGAAGACAAATGCCGCAAAGCTTGTGCGCTCCCAGGTATGCCTTTGGAGTATCTCCGGTTTGTCAAGGTGGCCGGAGCTTCCAGCTCCAGAGTTCCGGACCAAGACGGCCCGAACACAACCGGGCACGCGGAGCAGGATGCTCCGGCCACCTTCCAAAATCCGGACTGGAATACACTCGCCACGAGACACGGCGACAACCTACCTCATTGGAGTTGTGACAACGCCATTTATCACGTCTCGTTTCGCCTCGCAGACGCCGTCCCCGCACATATTCGGGACGCCTGGCTGCGTGAGCGCGAAGCGATCATTGCGACCGCCAAACAGATGGGAAGGGAGCTTTCAGAAGACGAAGAAAAGCGTCTGCATTATCTCTATTCGGAGCGCATTGAGAAATACCTGGATGCAGGACATGGTGAGTGCCTCTTGAAACAACCAGAAATTGCCGCGATTGTGGAGGGGGCGCTCAGTTATTTCGACGGAGATCGGTACCGCCTGCATGCGTGGTGTATCATGCCAAACCATGTACACGTGATCGTCGAACCCATGCCCGGCCATGGACTTGAACAGATCACCCATAGTTGGAAGTCGTTTACCGGCACAAAAGCCAATCGTGTGCTGGGACGTTCCGGTCAATTCTGGCAACATGAGCCGTACGATCATATCATTCGGTCAGCCAAGGAATATAGGTTTCAGCTCAATTACGTGTGGAAAAATCCAGACAATGCCGGCGTGCAACCGCACCGGTGGAAAGTGGCCGGAGCTTCCAGCTCCGGAGTTCTGAATCAAGACGGGCCTAACACAATCGGACACCCGGAGCAAGATGCTCCGGCCACCTTCTGGCAACCCGCGGCAGGCACCTTTGACGCGTGGCCGGAAGAACTCAGCGAACTGAAGGTCCTCGATCCCTGCTGCGGGTCCGGGCACTTCCTGGTTGCCGTTTTTTTAATGCTCGTGCCGATGCGCATGGAAATGGAAGGTCTCGATGCCCGCGAAGCCTGTGACCGCGTCTTGAAGGAAAATCTGCACGGACTGGAGATCGACAAGCGCTGCGTCGAACTGGCGGCTTTTGCGGTGGCGCTGACCGCCTGGAAATACCCCGATCTCCCCTCGCCCCATGGGAGAGGGGCCGGGGGTGAGGGTGGGGTGAAGCCCATCGGCTTTCGCCCCTTGCCTGAACTGAATGTAGCCTGTTCCGGGTTAGCCATCAGCGCCAGTAAGGAACAATGGCTGTCTGTGGCGGTTCGTGCCGCGGATATGATCCAGCAGGAAAACGAGCAGACACTGTTTGATGATCCCGGCAAAGAATCGCTTTGGCATACACAACTTAAGGCTGGCATGGAATCACTTTATGATCTTTTCAGTGAAGCCCCAGTGCTCGGCAGCCTCATCGATCCCGGTGCAATAAAGGGCGACTTCTATCGCGCCGATTACGACAAGGTTGCGGCCATTCTGCAAGAGACGCTTAGCGAGGAACAGTCAGACGAACAACAGGAGGCAGCAGTAGTTGCGCATGGGCTGGCCAAGGCCGCGCAGCTCCTCGCGGGAAAGTACAGCCTGGTCATGACCAACGTGCCGTATCTTTCCCGCGCCAAGCAGAGCGAAAAGCTTCGGAAATTCTGCGAAACGTACTATTCAAAGGCCAAAAACGACCTGGCCACCGTCTTCCTCGAACGCTGCCTCGGTTTCTGTGAGTGTGGCCGGAGCTTCCAGCTCCGGGATTCCAAACCAGGATCATCCGGCCACTTTGGAACTGCGGCAGTCGTCCTGCCGCAAAACTGGCTGTTCCTCACCACCTACAAGAAGTTCCGGGAAAAACTCCTCCAGAACGATACGTGGCACCTGATCGCCAAGCTTGGTCCTGGTGCGTTCGAAACCATTAGCGGGGAGGTGGTCAAAGCCATCCTTTTCACCATGAGTCGGGGGAATGTGGCCGGAGCTTCCAGCTCCGGATCGCCGAAGCAGAAAGAACCGGAGCAGGATGCTCCGGCCACTCTCCTCCGCGGTCTCGACGTCGCCGAACCCCGCACCGCCGATGAAAAAGCCTCAAGGCTGCTCACCGACGAAATCAAAACCGTCGAACAGGCGAAACAGTTGGAGAATCCGGATGCGTTCGTAAGTCTTGAAGAAAGAGCTGAATTACCTTTAATTGGAGAAATAGCTCGCAGCTACGCTGGTCTTGATAACGGCGATGCACTCCAATTTCGTTTTGTTTTTTGGGAAATCCCTAAATTATATGAAGGTTGGTTGTTCCAGATAAACTCAACTAATGAAACTTGTTTTTATTCTGGCTCAGAACATCTTCTTCGGTGGGAAGACGGGAAAGGGAAGTTAATAGAATGCCCAGGAGCACGTCTAAGCAATATAGACATTTGGGGGACAAAGGGTGTGTATACTGCAAGAATGCGTAACTTGCCCGCGACAATATGCACAGGCACAAGTTGGGATAGAAATGGTGCATTAATTGCACCTAAGAAACAAAAGCATTTTATTCCGTTGTGGGCATTTATTTCATCTGATGAATTTACTTCTGAAGTTCGGAAATTGAATCAAAAGTTAAGCGTAGCGGAAGCAACATTTGAGAAGGTCCCCTTCGACCTTGACCACTGGACCAAAGTCGCCGAAGAAAAATACACCCACGGCCTGCCCGAACCCTATTCCGACGATCCCACCCAATGGGTCTTTCATGGGCATCCCTGCGGGTCCGTAATATGG
>PUNB01000049.1 GCA_003552565.1 Lentisphaerota bacterium | reverse complement strand
GTCCAAAAAATGAGGAATCGAAAGAAAACCAGACAAGGTGCGAGATCCGCCTGAGGCGGACAAGACTAGGTTTTATTATTCGTGCGTATATAGACCATAAACACCTTTTCGCGTAACCTCAGGCTAGACCCCATGCGGAAAGGGGTGGTTAGCCAAATTTGTGCAGCTGCAAAGCTTGTAATATAGCAATGGTTTTCAATTTTTATACCTCATGCCCGCTTCGTGTAAATTAACCAGAACCGAGATTGAAGTAATCCGGATAATTGTTAGATTAGAAGTAAAATGTCTGCAATGAATTCTGAACCCATATCTACCTCCACTCCGAAAAAACTTAGCAGCCATCATCAAACCTGGCAATGGCTGTGGCTGTTTGTTATTGTTCTGTCACTTTCATACGGTTTTTTCCTGAGGATTGAAGGTTTACAGGAACGAGGTTTGGAATATGATGAAATCTGGAGCCTTCATCATTATGCCTCCCGGACATCCGTGTCCGATATTTTTACCGACCTCGGAACACCGAACAACCATCCGCTTCATTCCCTGGCGATTCGCTGGAGCGTATCGCTGTTTGGAGAGAGTGCCCTGGCTCTTCGGCTGCCGGCTTTTCTGGCCGGAGCTGCACTGGCCGTAATCGCGGGATTAATTATTCAACTACTGTTCCATTATCCTCCGGCAACGGCTTTGACCGTCGGATTCACTTCATTCAGCGGTCCTCTGATCCATTTCTCACGCACCGCTCGGGGTTATTCGCTGCAGTTATTATTCCTGGCTTTATTTCTCCTCTTCCTTCTGCTCTATCAGCAGCATCCTAAACATAAGGAACCTTCTTCTCCGGCTATAAAATTATTGCCGGCCGCGGGAAGCGTTTGGGCGATTGCGGCCGTTCTTACCCTGCCCACCTCAATACTCTACCTGGCGCCGATTATGGCTGCGCATGTATACACTATCTCGGCTCCCGTCCTGACTGTCTCTTTGCTTAGGCCGCACCGCTTCAAAAAGTTTTTCAAAGAACATCAGGCACCTCTCGCGGCTCATACGATTATTGCAATCTTCTGCCTGTTATGGTACTCTTTCAATTACCATCAGTTCCGTCAGGCACAGGAATTCGGCACCGTGATCCCAAATTTGGTCGCCTGGCTGCGATTCACACATGAAATCCTTACTGATTTAACATTCTGGCCCTGGCTTCTCCTGCCTTTGCTGGGCTTAATTGACCAAAGAGTCAGGCAATATACTTACCTGGCGTTCGCCCTGGCGGCAGTGCCCCTCATTTCAGCAGTCATGACGCAGGCCGGCCCCTCCCGCGCTTATCTGCCGATACTGCTGTATCCGGCCCTCGGCGGGGGAGTTGCCATCATGGCCTGCCGAGAGTTATGCCGCAGGCACGGACTAAGAGATTGGCTGCTTCCCGCCGGAGTATGCGTGCTTATTTTATCAGCGGCACTGCGGGCGGAAACGGAAATGCGACACCATACTCCGATTGACTGGCGCCAAGCAGGTGAAGTATTCAGCACCAATTTCAATCGTGATGTATATCTTAATTTCCCCGCCAGCGACGGTTACGCCTTACTTCATAACCTTTATCCGGAAATACTCACAGACCGCTTCCAGCGAGCTTTACATCTGGACAATTACCTGATACAGGTCGCGGCTCCAGGTAAGATCAGTGGAGTTAATGCTCACGGACGCGGACGCGAGCAGCAGGTAAAAGGTTACAGCGGGCAAAACCGTTTTCAATACGCGGGGATTGAATGTGACATTTATACTTTAGATGAAACAACTCCGCGAAAGCCGCGTCAGAACACTTTGGCGGTTATCGGCCCCTTGGAACCTACACGTGCAAGACGGGCGGCGGCGATCTTAATGAGAATGAGCACTGAAGGGGAGGAATGGATTTGCCTGAACCCCTGGCTGACGGCTCCGCTTGAACACCCTGAAGACGGGAAGTCGCGGCTCATCAAAGTTTTGTTCAGCAATTCCGCCTCTCTCTCTCCGCAAACAGAAGCCGCACTCCGACAGGCTGCCGGAAACAAAGTTAAATTTCGAAAACTTGTTCCCATGAACGAATAACCTTAATTTCTTGTTTTGCAAAAAACACGCTTGATGATAGATTACTTTTCTTGATCTTTTTGATGCGGTGGATTCGTTTACCGAGCTGACAATATTAAACCTGCCTTAATTCCGGCACAGCCACAGTTAAATAAATAAGGATTTTTTTTATGGCGATAACAGTAAAAACCAAAGCTGAAGTCAGTGATACGATAAAGAAAAGTCTGGATCGAGCTAAAAAAGCCATGGATGTTAATAACCACGGTTACGCCTGCCAGATACTGCAGGATATTCTGCATGCTTCCCCTGGTTTCAATGAGGCCCGGCTGCTGCTTCGCCAAGCCCAGCTTGAGCAGATAAATTATTCAGTCAGCTGGCCGCGACGTATCATCGCTTTCCTCACCACAGCGATACCGGTTTATATACAAGGGCCTTCTCAATTGCGCAAAGGCAACCACGGCAAAGCTCTGGAAATAGCCGAAAAAGCAATGCAGGCTGACCCAACCCTGGTAAGCACCCTGATGTTCCTGCGCCGGGCCGCGAAAGAAGCAGAACTGCCCGAAATTGCCGTTAACGCCATGGAAACAGCCATACGCTTTAATCCCAAAAGCATCGCCGCCCATCGCGCTCTTGGCGAGGATTATCAGGAAGTCGGCCAGGCTCAGAAAGCCGTTCAGATACTGCAGAAAGTCTGTGAATTGCAACCCAATAATCCGAACGCCATCAATGAGCTAAAGGCCGCCACCGCCACTGCGGCCATGGAAAAAGGTCGCTGGGAGGAAGCGGAGTCGTATAAAGACGTAATGAAAGACGAAGATAAAGCCCAGGAGCTGGAGCAGGAAGAACGGCTGGTTATTCGCGATCCGGAAGCTCGCAAAAAACAGATAGAAAAGACCAGAGCCAAAATCGAACAGGAACCCAGCTCTATTGGACATTACAAGCGGCTGGCCAGTCTCCTGCAGCAGGATCATGCTTTTGAAGAAGCAATCGAAGCTTACAACAAAGTAATGGAACTGAGCGGCACCTACGACCCCGGCATTGATGAACAGATCAGCGAATGCATCAGCAGTCAGTATAATCAACTCATAAAACAAGCGCGGGAAGCGGGTGAAACAGAGGAAAAAATCAACGAGCTGGCACGCGAAAGAGATGAAGCCCTGCTGGAGCGCCTGCAGAAAAGAGTCGAAAACTTCCCCAATGAACTTAATTTCCGTTTTGAACTCGGGGTCATTTACTGGCAGCTGGGACAGGTTGACGCGGCATTGCAGCAGTTCCAACAGACACAAAGAGCCAGCCACCTTGCGCGCTCCTCTCATATATACATGGGTAAATGTTTCAGGCGCAAAGAACTGTATGACATGAGCATTGAACAATTCGAACAAGCCGCGGCTGATAAGGACCGAGTTCCCGCCGAGGAATACAAAGATATTCTTTATGAAAGCGGCCTGGCTTATGAACAGAAAGGTGATGCCGATAACGCCTTCAAAAAGTTCAAAGAACTTTACTCCATGGACGTGCGTTTCCGTGACATTGAAGAGCGTATCCAGAAATACTATAAACAGCAGTGAATATGTTCCGTTCCCGGCCGAATAAAATACTTAAACTATGGCGAAAGATTGACTTTGTCCTGCTGACAATTGTTGCCATACTCTCACTGGTTGGTTTTTTTTTCATCTTCGGCACCGGCCGGCAGCTGGGAGGAGACTTCACCAATTTCTGGCAGCGACATCTTCTCTTCATCGCGCTTGGCATTGCTTCATTTCTGATTATTATCAGCTTCGACTATCGCAAACTGAGTCACTGCGCCTGGATTTTTTACTCGGTCGCCACGGCGGTACTTTTTTATGTACTTTTTTTCGGAGTCACCATCAACGATGCCAGCCGCTGGCTTGACCTGCCCTTTTTTTTTATACGCCTGCGCTTGCAGCCGGCTGAGTTAACCAAGCCGATCGCTGTTCTTTTCTTCGCCTGGGTTGCGTCCCGAAGGATTATGAATTTTAATCGTCTATGGGTTGTAATCCTCTATGGTCTGGCGATTCTGCCGCCGGCAGTTCTTATTGCTATGCAGCCTGACTTAGGAACAGCCATGGTATTTGTCGGCATGGGAGTCTGCATTGCTTTTGTGGCCGGCCTTTCCTGGCGTTTGATTGCCGTGTTCACAGCGATCCTGCTTATAACCCTGCCTTTAGCCTATAACCTGGCATTGGAAGATTATCAGCGCCAGCGGCTTCAGACCCTGGTCAATCCGTCAGAGGATGTTTCCGCAGCCGGCTGGAACGCCC
>PUNB01000113.1 GCA_003552565.1 Lentisphaerota bacterium | reverse complement strand
TTAGTGTGAATTAGTGGTTCAGAACAATTCTTTTCACCACCCGCTTCGCTAGAGGCTATGCGAAAAGGCATATCGCATGTTTTTGAGTTCAACTTTGTCCCGAATCTTGTCCCGAACCTTATTCCATTCCTGATAAAAACATAAAAAACAAACGGATTTTAGTTCGGGATCCGCCTGAGGCGGATTAGGGACAAGGTTTTCAGCAGCACAAATTCAACTCACTGACCCTTTTCGCGGAGGGGCTTGCTAAAGCCCGTTCGAAAAGGGTTGGCCTGATTAATTCATGCGAATTCGGCCATGAGTCATCATTCAGGTTAAGGGCCTGGTTTTGTGATTTAAAGGCAAAACGAGTCACACTTAAACTTTTAATGACTTCTTTTTTTGACACATGGTTTACCGAGGGTAATCGCCTTTCAGCCGCGGTCACTCCCCGACTATGCCGCCGCTGTCAGCGTTAAGGAAGATTCCTTTCAGGTTCATTTGCAGCTGTTCCGGGTTGGATGAGGCCAGCAACGCTTCTTCCTCGGTTATCAGACCTTCATTGGTCAGATCAAGCAAACATTTGTTGAAAGACACCATTTTATCCGAGCCTCCGGCATCAATAGCGGCGGGCAGTTTATCAATTTTCCCCTCGGTGATCAGCTTAGTAACCATCGGAGTGTTGACTAATATTTCCACGGCCGGGACCATGCCGTTGCCGGCGGCTCGGCGCAGGAGCCGCTGGCAGATAATCCCCCGGAGGTTCATGGCCAGCGACTTTCGCACTGACTCGCGTTCATGCTCCGGGAACATGTCCAGGATGCGCATAACGGTTTGTGGGGCGTTGATAGTATGGAGGGTGCAGAGAACCAGGTGGCCGGTTTCAGCGGCTGCCAGGGCGGTTTCGAAGGTTGAGCGGTCCCGCATTTCCCCCAGGACAATCACATCCGGATCCTGGCGCATTACATGTTTCAAGGCTGATTCAAACGAGGAAACGTCCAAGCCCACATCCCGCTGTTCGATTACTGAATTATGGTCTTCAAACACAAACTCGATCGGGTCCTCAATGGTGATGATGTGCCGGCTCATGTTCTGGTTCATGTGTTCGATCATGCAAGCCAGTGTGGTGGATTTGCCGGCGCCGGTGATACCGGTGACGAAGAGGACACCGCGCTGGCTCTCAGCAAGCTCCAGAACGGCCGGCGGCAGGTTCAGTTCATCAAGCGAGGGGATAGCTGTTTTGATGTATCGCAGTGTCAGAGCGTATTTGTTGCGCTGGCGATGGCAGTTGGCTCGAAATCTGCCGACGCCATCTTCTTCCAGGGCAAAATCGGCATCGCCGATTTCCTCCAGCTGCTTTCGGCGGGCTGCTGGTACAGCTTCTGCTAGTGCCTGGCTGATGAATTCACTGTCGGTGACGAAGTCAAAGATCTCCAGAGTGCCGTTAATGCGGACACTGACCGGCGCATCCTCGCGAATATGCCAGTCGGAGGCTCCGGCCTCTACTCCGGCGGATAATACATCATGTAAAATTGATCGAGGTGCCATATATCTTCCAGCCTTGTTGAAAATTGTCTGAGGAACATAACGCAAAAAATGCAAGGCATTTGTTTTACCGCTCTTTAATTACAAATCCAGTTCCATCGGACTGGGCAGCTGGACGGCATCCGTAAGATAAAGTGTCGAGTATGAGGATGCAAGTCTTGGTCAGTGGAATTTGTAATGCGTCAGTGAAAGGTGGTAAATTCGTGTCGGTTGACGAGAATCCGCCTCAGGCGGAACGAGAACGGGCAACGAGTCGCACGAATCGTCCTCCGTTCTCGTCGACGTTCTCGTTTTCCGACTGGTTGTTTCCCAATGTTGCATCTATGACTGACGGATTGCTGGAATTTATTTATCATTGTTGGAATTCGGTGTCAGGTGGGTTACATTTAAATCTGATTTTGTATTTTATGCAGAGTAAATATTCACGAAAGAACGGTTTTTCGATGAATACTTACTTCCTGTCGCGGCTAAATTCATCACAGGAGCTTGGCTATGTATCAACCTTTGCGAGTTGCGATTATCGGAATGGGCGGTTTCGCCGGCAAACATCAGCGGTCGGTAAAGAAGCTGGAGGAGGAGGGGGAGCTGCGTTTAATTTGCACCTGCGATCCATGTCCAGAAAATTTTACCGAGAAGCAGGAGGAATGGGAGTACATCCGGCGCGGGGTGCGGGTGTTCAATGATTATCTGGAGATGCTCAATGCTTGTGCTTCGGAGCTGGACATGGTAACTATACCAACCCCAATTCATTTGCATGCCCGGATGCACCAGGCGTGCGTTGAGAGGGGACTGGCGGTTTACCTGGAGAAGCCGCCGACGGTGGACTGGAAAGAACTGGAGGGCATGATAGAAACTGATTCGCACTCGGTTTTTCAGACCATGGTAGGGTTCAATTTTATTGTCGATCCGCCGCGGCGTTTATTAAAGGAGCGTTTGGTGAAAGGTGATTTTGGCAATGTCCGGCAGGTTGCCGCCTACGGAATGGGGCCTCGCAGTCCGGTGTATTATCAGCGGGCTTCCTGGGCCGGCCGGCTGATGATGGATGATCAGTTGGTTCTGGATTCCTGCATCTCCAACGCCATGGGGCATGTGGTTCACAACGCCTTGTTCTGGTGTGGCGCTGAAGGGCTGGATCGCTGGGGAGAACCGGCGGAAACCGAAGCGGAGATTTATCGGGCTCACTCAATTCAGAATGGCGACACTTTTTTCACCCGTTCCCGCATGAAAGACAATATTGAGCTGAGAATCGGCATGACCCACGCCTGCAGTGGGCGCTCACGCCAGGAGGAATGGGTTGTTTGTGAGGATGCCGTCATCAGGTATCATGTTCAGAACTCCGTTCCGGGCGATCCCGCTTACATCATTCAGTGGAATAACGGTCATCAGGATGTCGGAGAGCCTTCGAAACATGATTGGGTGGTGGAGAATATGCGCACTTACGGGCAGTATCTGCGAAAGCAAAGAGAGCGCCCTTTAACCACCTTGGCTGACTGCCGTCCGTTTGTCAGATTGAACAACCTTGTTTACCTGGCTGCCGGCCGGATCAACGATATTCCGGCGGAGTTTATTCGGCAGGATGAGCAAGGATTTGTGGAAGTGGCGGAGCTGTGTGAAAGTACTGTGGATCTGGCGGCCACAGGACGGCTGCCTTCAGAGCAGGGACGGCCTTGGGCGGTCGCTGGCGGCGGCAAGGCGGAAGTTGAAGACCTGCACGAACTTCGGAAGGTGATACAAAATATGCTTACTTCCCCTCGCTGAGCCGGGTGGCGAAAAATCTGGGCAGTCGCGCTTTGCGAATAGCCTCCTGAGCTTGAAGTATATCGTATTCCACTCGATGCAGGGCTACATATCCTTTTTCCGGTTCATAGATTACGCAGGCCGCTCGGGGGTCATGATCCCGCGGCTGGCCGACGGAGCCGACGTTTATCAAGTAGCGCCCGCCCTTCGGCAGTTCCAGTTCCTGTAAATGAATCAGGCGCGGACGGTTTTTTCGTTTATGTTGAGCCAGCAGCGGCAGATGGGTGTGACCATTAAAGGAAATGGCGTGGGTTTGAAACAAGAAATTACTGCAGACACCCTTGCCATCCACTACGTAATGCCATTCCGGCCTGATCAGGTGCGAAGCGTGCACCATGTTCACCAGTTCCGCTTCCAGTTCCAGCGGCAGATTTCCCAGCCAATGAAGGGTTTCATCTGATAACTGCTCTCGGCTCCAGGTGATGGCTTTCTGAACTTCAGAACGCAGGCTCATCTCCCGTCCAGGATGCGCCACCATGTGATCATGATTGCCGCGAACAGAGGTTACATCGTTTTCCCGCAATAGATTTACACATTCTTCGGGAAAAGCGCCGTAGCCGACTATGTCCCCTCCGCAGAAGAGTTTTTCGCACCCTTCCTGTCGGAGCTTTTTTAAAACTGCCTTCAGGGCAGGAAGATTCCCGTGAATGTCACTTAGCAGGCCGATTTTCATGTTATTTTTTTATGAAGTGATTATTAGTGACGGGGGCGAAAAATCAATTCTTTTTCACTCTGTCCGTAAACAACAGTTTGAATAGGATGCCATTGTCGGTTGATTAAAAAATAGAGTGCATTCTGATCATCATGAGCGAAGCGGCCGGCGGCAAAATCAAAGACGGTTTTGGGGAACACTATCCAGTCCCCCTGAAACTTCAGTCTGTCGAGATTATGCGCCGCGACATTTTGTAATGGGTCATCATAGCCGCCTTTTGGTTTTTTTTCGGGCCGGTTGCGGCTGCATTCGTTGAGTTCATCTAAGGAGTACCCCAGCATGTCTATCGGCACTGGTTCG
>PUNB01000243.1 GCA_003552565.1 Lentisphaerota bacterium | reverse complement strand
CCGCCGGAGACACTGACTATAAATTTACAACGGGAGCAGGGGGATCTGGTTTTATTTGTCGAGGATAACGGCCCGGGGTTTTGTTCAGATCAGGATAAGCGAGGCGCTTTGGGGCTGGCGCTGATGCGTTATCGGGCCGAGTCCGCCGGCGGCCGCCTGCGGATACATTCCCGGCCGGGGGAGGGAACCAGGGTGGAGTTCAGAGTCCGGGATTAGAGTTGCGAAAGGTTATAAAAACTACCGATGATTTATTTTGACTTGGTGATTTCATGACTCGGTGACTCCGGGTGTTACTGCGTATTCAATTCATCACGGGGTCATCAAGTCATGGAGTCACGGAGTCAATTACCAAAGCTCAGCCGCCGACCTTTCGATCGAACTGGAGGGCATCGTTGACCCCCATTGTCACATACAAGCCCGGCCGCCGGCGCGATGCGCCGGACAATCCGGAGCTGGAAGCTCCGGCCACCATCTTAACCGCCGGCGTGAAGCGGGCCGGATACCCCGAGGCAGAAACATCGAACATTGAACGACGAACTAAGAACCGTGTTTCACACAAGCAAATCACAAAACACCGCCCGACTCTGCGGTTCCCTCTGGTGAGCCAGGCAAACGGGAAGTGAAAAGAATTACTAAGAAGTGCATAATTGTCTGGTAACATCGCCAAGGCCCGCAAGAACGCAGGCGATCCATCCTTTTCCGCACTTCTTAGTATTATTATTCACTAATTCACACTTTTCGGCGGTACAGCCAGAGCGCGCTGCCTAAAAGCAGCAGGATCGCACTGGCCGGCTCGGGAATGGCCGAAAAATTATCGAACGTGGCATCCGCCTGTCCATCACCGCCCGCGGATGAGTCGAAGACGAACAGGCCGGTGTAACCGCTGGTGAAATTGGCGTCGGTTCCGCCAACCGTCGCCAGGGGGGTGGTGAGATCATCGAGGTCATATATAGCCCCGCTAAAATTGTCACCCGCACCGGAAAAAACCAGACGATAATCATTGTCCGGGTCCAGAGCGCCGGCCGCGGCTGTGTCGATATAGCTCACTGGTTCCTCGTTTTCCAAGCGGATCAGTTCCAGCGAACCTCCCACGGTTGACAGCAAACCATACCCATCCGTCGACCCTAATCCCGGGTTGGTGATACGGGAAAATATCCCGAACACCTGATTGGTCATAGCGCTATCGAAGTTCACCACATCGACCGAGATGGTGAAGTCGTCGAAAACCACGTCCTCACGCAAACTCATTGCCCGCGCCGGACCGACCTGTCCCGGATCCGGCGATTCGAAAGCTTGGATGCGATACTGCTCGTTGACGACGGAGAATTCCGTGTACGAGCCCCCTATTGCCATCGCAATCGGATCATAGCGCGTCCAGTCATCGTCATTGCCGTCGGCGAAGTCGTCAAAGATGACGCCTGCCGTCGCCGCGGCGGTGAGGACCCAGAAGGCCGTTAACACCGCTCCCATTAACCCTGCTGACTTTTGGAAACCATTAACCTTTATCATAGCAGTTACCTCCATGGAGTTTAATCGGGCTTGGGAGACTTGACGGCAGCCTACCGTCATTCAGTGGACGAGGCGATGTTTACTCCTGGTTGGATAAACCCTTTTGGTGTTTTTTTTCTCCCAAGCCTATCCCTAGTCCAAATCCTGGATATGAAATAAATATATATGAAATCTTATAAAATGCAAATTAGAAATTTGAAAATTTGCAATGTTTCATTTTAAGCTTTAAAACGGGTTACATGAGTGCGGGCTTATGTTAGAATTTCGTGGTTTCAGTGTTCAGGTGTCTCTGACACCCGAAACCATTCATCAAGTCCCTTCTTCATGGTGTCAGGCGTTGCAGCGCCGGGAATTGGTGAGTAAAGAAGACAGTTGCGCTGGACAGCAGTGAACTTATTAATTCTACTGGGCCGTTAACAACTCATTCATTTTGATCTCCCGGTGCATTTGCGGAAAAGTGCTGGGGTTATGGGAGACAATAATCATCGTCCTTCCCTCGGCCATGCGCATGAGATTGTCTAGGGCGATACTCTGGGAAACTTCGTCAAGTGCTCCCATGGCTTCATCAAGGATGAAAATCCGGGGGTTTTTCAGGAATGCCCGGGCCAGGCCGATTTTCTGCCGCTCGCCGGAGGATAACTGAATGCCGCCGACTCCCAAAGTGGTCATGTATTTCTTAGGCAGTGTATTGATGAACTCATCCGCGTTGGAAAAACGGGCGGCGGCCGCCACTTCCGCCTCGGTTGCGTCGGGACGGGCGTAGCGAATGTTTTCAAGCACGGAAATATTGAAGATAAAAGTGCTCTGAAAAACATAGCCGATCTGCGCGCGCAGAGATTTCAGGGTGTATTGTTTATTTTCGAGATTGTCGATTTTTATACAGCCGGCGCTGGGGTCGAAGAACCTGGGTATCAGATTCAGCATGGTTGATTTGCCGCAGCCGGTGGGGCCGGAAATTAGCACGTGTTCGCCAGCCGCGATTTTCAGGTTCAAGTTGTTGAAAAGAGGTTTGTTTTTTATCTTTCCCGAAGAGGATGCGGAAGGAGCGCCGGTGGGCGGGAGTTTGCCGCTGAAGGAAAAGCGGATGTTCTTGAATTCAACTTCCCCTTGTTTTATTCGATGCGGCCTGGCATCCGGCATCTCTTTTACGTCCGGCTCGGTGCCGAGGATTTCATACACCCGGTCAAATGAGGCCCGGGCGGAGGAAAATTTGCCGAGGTCCGATACCAGCTTAATAACCTCCGGATAAAGCATGCCGATATAGGCGTAAAAGGCGACAAATTCCGCCGTGGTTAAGTGTTCGTTGAAAACCAGATAGCCGCCAAAAAGGAAGAGTATCAATAGACTAAGGCCGGACATCATGTCAGCGGACACTTTCTGTAAAAGGTAGAATTTGCGTTCCTTGAGTTTGGCTTTCATGCCGCGCTCCATGGAAAAAGCGAAATTCTCCTGTTCCTTGTCTTCCGAGGCGGCGGATTTCAGGGTTTCGATACCGGAAAATTGCTCAATCAGATTGCCGCTCACATTGGCGGTTTCCCCTTTCGCTTCTTTAGCTGAGTCAGTGATGGCGGTGCGGAAGTAGCGATAGATTAAAATGTCCAGCGGCAGCAGAAGCAGAGCCGCCACAGCCAGAATCGGATTGAGAACAATGATAATCAATACCCCGACGATGATCATCAGGACATTGATGAAAAGCTTGATGAATTCGCTGGCAAGGAATTCCTTGATCGATTCCACGTCCTGGATTAAACGATTGGCCAGCTGGCCGGGCTTGTTTTCCCGGTGATAGGCGATGGACAAGCGGTGCAGGTGTCCCATCAGAGACACGCGCAGATCAAAGGCAATTTTTTCGGCGAGGGCGACAATCCTGATTTTGGTGTTGTAATAACAGATGTTTTTGATTCCGTAAATCGCCAGCACCCCGAATGAGATAAAAAACAGCCGTTCAAAATGCTCCGCCGCGGTTAGAATGTCAACGGCCAGTTTCAAGGCGTAGGGGACTGCCATGTTGAGGCATGAGAGGATGATTGACAGGAACACCACTAAGCCGAAAGTCAGTTTATGGGGGCGGAGAAAATAACTGAACTCCCGCAGTACCGGAATGGATTGAATGGTTTTATGGGAGGGATTTGACATTTGACAGGATTTTGTTTGTTCCGGCGGTTCAGGGAAATTGTAAAGCGCCTTGTGATTGAGCTTAACGCGGCTAATTTATCTGAACGGGTTTGATGTTCCGAATTCGTGTTCAGCTCAAAACCTAACGAACTCTTTTCGCATATCGCAATCAAATTTGGAATTAGAAAGATAGCCTTTTCATTGCAGGATGCAAGTTTTATGAGAAAAACAAACAGCCAAGAGATAATTTACGGACGTCAGCCGGTACTGGAGCTGTTGCGCGCGGACCGCCGGGAGATTAAACGGGTTGTGATGTTTCATCGGGTGCGGGTTTCCGAGCCGATTAAAAGTATACGAAAACTGACACGCTCCAAAGGTCTGCCGTTGGAGGAAGTGGACCATCCGGCGCTTGACCGGCTGGTCGGCGGGGTCAATCATCAGGGAGTGGCGGCGGAGACCGGGGAGTATCCTTATGTGTCGATGGAAAATATAAATCTTACAGGGTGTGACGGGGAACCTTTATGGCTGTTGCTGGATCAAATACAGGATCCCCAGAACCTGGGCGCAATTTTCAGGAGCGCCGATGCGGCTGGCGTGGACGCGGTGTTCATTCCCAGCGAACGAGCCGCGGGCGTGACTCCCGCGGTCACCAGGGCTTCCGCCGGCGCGTCCGAGCACATACGGGTGTGCAGGGTTGAGAATTTGCCGACGACTCTGTCGCGTCTGCGTGAACAGGG
>PUNB01000224.1 GCA_003552565.1 Lentisphaerota bacterium | reverse complement strand
CAGGTCCCCGCGAGCCATAAAAGAGCCCGTTCCCTTGCGAGCACACCTTAATGCCCGCGAGGACGCGGGCGCTCCAGATGTATTGCCCGTAACCAAGTCTCTCCCTCGGGGTATCAGGCGCCCTGCGCCGGCGGACGGGCTTATGTGAGACTCGTGGTTTCAGCTTTCCGCCCTCAGCCTTCAGCCCTTATGAGCATGATTGCGGCAGCAACTGTTGCAGCGCCTCTTGTTCATCCTCGACCGGCAGCTTGCAAGCACCTTTCTGACAGACATGGATCAAGGTCTTTCCCTCGGTGAATCGTTGGAAAAAGACGGGCGGTGTCTGCTCTTCCGGGGCGCCAGCAGCCGCCAGCACTTTATCCGGCAGATAACATTGATTCAGAAAAGCCGCTTTCCTCTCCGCCTCCGGCCCGGCGACAACCACTGTGTAAAACGGCCCTAACTGATGCATCAGCAGCTGCCCCCAGCCGGTCATGCCGAAACTGAACCTGCCCCAATGGCGGCGCATATCGGCAAGCATAAGGCTGCTTCTCTCAGCCCATTGCGGACGCTCAAAAATATCAGAGAGATAAAGCAGCACCCGGGCCAGAACACTGTTTGACGAGGGTATAACGTTATCGGTGAATTCATAGAGATGTGCAGCCGGTGTCTTTGCCGCCTTTGGAGAGAAAGCGAACAGGCGGGTATCCTTGCCAGTAAAATGTTCCCAGACATACTCAATCATTTTCCGAGCCGCCTGAATATACCGTGAGCGCATGGAAACCTCATACAAACGGATCATGGCTCTGGCCAGATGCGCATAATCCTCCAGAAAACCTTCCGCGACCACTTCTCCGTTTTTCAGTGTATGCCCCAGGCGCCCGTCATCACTGAACGCATGATCAAGGATGAAATCACTGGCGTTCTCAGCCAGGCGCAGGAACCTGTCTTCCTGAAACGTTGCGTAAGCCTCAGCCAGCCCATGGATCATCATGCCGTTCCAGGATATAAGCACCTTGTCATCGAGCGCCGGCGACTCTCTCCTTTCGCGCGCTTCCAGCAGCTTGTTCCGGCTGTCAGCGATTTTTCTTTGTAAAGACTCCAAGTCCATACTCGCTCGACCGGCGATCCGCTCCTCGTCGTCAGTCCGCAGTAGGATATTGCGGCCCGCTTCCCAAAGGCCTTCGCCGCCGACCCGGAAGTATTCCTTGAATAAAGCGGCATCAGGGCCCAGAATCCGATCGATCTCATCCTCCGTCCATAAATAGTACTTTCCTTCCTCGCCCTCACTGTCAGCGTCAAGCGACGAATAGAAAGCCCCCTCCGGGGACATCAGTTCATTTTCGATGAACCTGACAATACCGTAAACCGTTTCTTTGTACAACGGTTCTTTAGTGATTTTCCAGGCATTGGCGTAAAGGGCCGCCAGCTGTCCGTTATCATAGAGCATTTTTTCGAAGTGCGGCACTTTCCATTGCGCATCCGTACTGTAACGGGCGAAACCGCCGCCAAGTTGATCATAAATGCCGCCCCTGGCCATCTTATCCAGGGTCAGTTTAACTTGTTCAAGCGCTTTTTGTTCACCGGTGCGCCGGTAATAATGCAGCAGAAAAGCCAGGTTTTCCGGCAGCGGAAACTTAGGCGCCCCTTCGTTACCGCCCTGGCGAGTGTCCATCGAGCCGATCAAATCATCATACATCCGCCTGGCGTCATCTTCATCGAAAGAAGCCTTTTCGGCGGTTATAGGAATAAGGTTGGAGTCGACCGAGCCTTTGGCCAGGTTTTGCGCCTGTCCCTGCACGGCCGCTTTCTCCTGCTTATACACCTCCGCTATCTGTCGCAAAATACTGAGCCACTGGGAGCGGGGAAAGTAGGTGCCGCCCCAGAAGGGACGTCCGTCCGGCAAAGCAAAACAGTTCAACGGCCAGCCCGCCTGTCCAGTAAGCATCTGCACCGCGTTAATATACAGATGATCCAGATCCGGACGCTCCTCTCGGTCGACCTTTACACAGACAAAGTCATTATTCATCACCCTTGCCACCTCATCGTCTTCAAAACTTTCGCGTTCCATGACATGACACCAGTGACAGGCTGAATAGCCGATACTGACCAGCAAAGGCTTGTCTTCTTGTGCGGCTCTCGACAACGCCTCATCCCCCCAGGGATACCAATCGACGGGATTTTCCTCATGCTGTCGTAAGTAAAGACTGGCCTGGCCGGCTAAATGATTTTTCTTCGGCATAAGATGATTACCTTTTTAACGGAATCAGGTTTTGGGTATGAAATCAGGTTCGGGACAAACGGGTGCTAAAAAGCATTATTTTAACCACTAATCTACACGAACAATCGCAATGCGTTTGATACCCTCAGGGAGACACAGCGGCGAACGAGACCGGCGACCTGCCTCCGCCAAAGACTACGGCGCGACATGCAAGAGGTGTTGACGATTGGGACGCGCTTTACTCGTAATCCGTTATCGTCGCCCGTCATCGTCAACCGCTTCGTTGGCCGGTGTTTCACATGAGCCCGACCGCCGGTGCGAGGCACCTGACAATCCGGAGCTGGAAGCTCCGGCCACCATCCCGACCGCCGGCGCGAAGCACGCCTGATACACCGATGGTAGACTTAGTCTCGGGCAACACCTCGGGAGCGGCCGCGTCCTCGCGGCCATTAAGGGGTGCTCGCAGGGGAACGGGCTCTATTTTGGCTCGCGGGGACGCTCGCCCTCCATTATATGGCCGCGAGGACGCGACCGCTCCATTTTTTTGTGACTTTTTGCATGCCGCGCCGGAGCTTTAGCGTAGGCGGGTGTTTTTTGTGGCCATTAAAAGACAAAATCTCACACAAGCAGCAGGATATGACCGGGGAACGCTCTTTTTACCTGGATATTCCTGTTCCGCGGAAACGTTTTCCGGGCAATGTTTCGCAGTTCACTGACGGTGAATCCTTTACGGACTGAAAGCAGTCCGTCGTAACGCACAAAACTACGGCGAAAAAAGATTGCGCTTATCAGGGCAAAAGAGAAATAGACAAAATAACTTCTGCAAAGATCGCTGACAATCACTCTTGTATGCATCATCCGTCCCAGTTTATCCATCAGAAGGTCGATCTCCGGCTCATCAAGATGATGCAGAAGGTGATTGGCGAAGACAAAATCCACCGATCCCAGGTCATCCAGATCCCAGACCGAACGTTGATCTATTGTCAGGTTCGGCGTGCTCCCGTATTTATTCCGAGCGTACTGCACCACCCGCGGGTCATGATCGCAGGCGGTTACGCGCAGACGCAGCTTTCTCCGGTCGGCTTCTTTCAGCAGCCACACGGGAGTGTCACAACCGCCCGCCCCCAAATCAACCAGATGATACTCACGCTCCGGCTGCCGCGACATAGGCTTGAGCACATGTTTTCTCAACACTGATCGAGAAGGAGTCAGGCAGATATTAATCAAGCGGAAATGTTTGAGGGTTTGTTCCAGCAGTTGATGATCCGAGCCACGATCATCCATCAACTCCGGCCGCGTTTCCCGATTCCGCAATTGCGGTAAAAATGACGGACGCATTCTCAGCTCTCACGCCTCCTTTTTTACGGCAATCAATGTTTCGGTAATGCCGACGAAGTGAGAAAATGAAGCGTCTATTCGGAAGCCGTAATCAGCATAAACTTTCCTCAACTGCTCACCCGTCGGGAAACGAGCCAGACTATGGGCGATATAAGCGTATGTATCTGTGTTGCCGGTGCGGACAAGTCCCCATAGGCCGCACCAGAAACTTAAAAGCGCCAGTTCAAACTTCTGCAGCAAACGGTTATTCCAACGGCGGAAATCCAGCATTGCAAGACAGCCTCCCGGCTTCAGGATACGAGCGATTTCCTCCATTGCCTCCTGCAGATCAGGCGCGTTCCGTAAACCGTAACCAACCGTGACCACGTCCATGCTGGCATCGGGGAATCCCGTGCGCGTCATATCGCCGAGGACAAAGCTAATATCTGTATCCGCGTCAAGCCGAGCGCGGGCTTCCGCAAGCATCGGTTCGGAGATATCCAGTCCCGTTATCCGCCCCCCAGTATATTTTTCCGCCAGAAGCAAGGTTATATCACCGTTACCACAGGCCAGATCCAGACACGCCGGGCTGTCAAATTCCGGCAGCGACCGAATCAGCTGACGTTTCCAACGACTGTCGAAACCGAACGACAGCACCTGTTTCATGCGGCCGTATTCTCCAGCGATTGATGAAAACAAGCACTGATTGAAACAGCGCTTTCTTTGCGGTGAATCCAGGTAATCCCGAGATTTTAAGTTGAAGTTTGTTTTTTTCATGTTGCAAGTCAGCGGAAGACGCAGGGGTTCCATTGGCCGCGGGGACCTGACCACTTGCAGGCTAAGTGGT
>PUNB01000029.1 GCA_003552565.1 Lentisphaerota bacterium | reverse complement strand
TAGGAAAAGACGGGTGCGCCCCTTAATCTTTTGCCCTAATCTTTCGCCTTAATCGGCCATGTAACACCCTCTAAGTCTCTCACTCGGGGTATCCGGCGCATCGTGCCGGAGGCGGGCTTATGTGAGACACCGGCCTACTAAGCGGTTGACGATAACGGCGACGAGAACGGATCACGAGTCTCATAATCGTTTACCATTATCGTCGTCGATCTCGTTAACCGCTGTTTCTGTTCCGGGGGTATCAGGCGCACCGCGCCGGCGGACAAGCTTATGTGAGACTTCGTGGTTTCAGGTTTCAGTGTTAAGGTGTCAGGTCAGACTTCTCTGAAACCAGAAACCTGACACCAGAAACCATTCAACAAGTCTCACCCTCAGGGTATCAGGCGCACCGCGCCGGCGGACAAGCTTGTATGAAACACAATTCTGAATATTGAATGATAAATTTTGAAGTGGAACTGTCTGGTCTGTCCGAAACTCAACATTCAGAATTCAAAATTCAAAATTCATTATTAGTGTTCCCTGTTTCTTCTAAGGGGTATCAGGCGCATCGCGCCGGCGGCCGGGCTTCTCGACACCATAACGATTGGCGAATCATTCCACGGTCATGCCCATTTGTCGAACGGCGGCGCGCAAGCGGGCCGCCAGTTCTGGATGAAAAGTCTGCAAGGCGTTCTGAATGGCGGTCTGGCGCATCAGCTGGTAAGGCGGCAATCCCCGCCGTTCAGCCTGAGAATCGCCGATACGCCGCATATAGCGCTGCCAAATGGCCTCGGCGATCCGCTCCATGGCGGCGGCGCGCTCGAACTCGCCGAGAGCCAGGTCATTGCACATCTGCCAGAGGTAGCCCTGCACCATTCCCTGAGCCTCATTGTAGTTAGCCTCAGCAATGTTGCCGGCGAGCCGGCTCAGCACAAACTGCTCCAATCCGCGCCGGTAATCCCGGCGACCATAATCCTCTCTTAACTTGGAAAGATATTCACGGGCCTGCTCTTCCCGCCCGAAAGTGTAAAGATTGACCACCGCGCGATTGAGAAAATTCTCACGGGCGGAGACGATGCCGCGATTATCCGGATACCTTTCGATCGCCTCCAGATAAGCCTGATCAACAGCATCCACAATTTCCACATTCGGAATGAACTGTACAACCGGCCGGTCGAACTCTTCATCTTCGCCCGCGAAATAAACCAGCCGGCCGGTGGAAAAGGCATTATTCAGCGACTGAAAGATCATTCTTTCGCTGCCCAGGTGTTTTCCATCCTCGGCCGCTTCCAGGCCACGGGAAGCCCAATAGATGGCGTGTGCTTCCGGCAGGCGCCAGTCGAAATCTCCGTAACGTTCATCCAGACGGGCTATTCTTTCTGGATCGAGTTTTTTCTCTTCCTGCAGCCATTGCCGCCGGAAATAAATATTCAGTGTGTCCCGGACTCCCAGTGAGCGCGCCTGCTCTTCCAGCTCGGCTGTGAAACCGGAGTTTTCACGAAATTGTTTCGCCAGTTCCCGGAGGCTTAAATTCCGCCGTTCCAGCCATTCCCATAAAGCATGGTCCTCGCCAAGCAGATCCCGCAATTCATTTTCATTCGCCGGCGCCGCGGCCCATCTTTCCCAATCGACCGGATATGTTCCCAGCACCTCCATCATGTCCTCCGCCAGCCGCCATTTGTAATATTGATTGGCGTCATCCATTTCCTGCCCCAGTTTATGCTGATAAATCCACCCCAGCTCCTGGTAAAGATCAGGATCGCCGGGATTGTAAACCAAAGCTTCATCGCGAATCAGCTCGATGCCCCTGCGCACCCAGCGCCAGCGATCCTCCGGCTGGGAAAAGGTCACGGATATATTGTAAGCCATGTTCCAGGCCAGATAAGCGGTAGCGCCGGTGAAGCGCGGCTGCAGCATGGTGATCCAGGAGGCCAGCTGCACCATCTCGAAATAGCGGCCTTCATCCTGCATGCGATTACTTCGCAGCCACAGATAGTTGGCGATCAGGCCGCGAAAGCTGCCCAGGGCCATAGTCGTGAAGGCGACCGCGGGAGGAGCGTTTTCTACGATCTCCGTATCAACCAGCCGTTCTTCCTCGCGAATGCGGTTCATTCTCTGCTGGGTCTGATAGCTTACAGCCAGCAGAACCACCGCGACCAAACCCGAGATAAGGATTAAAAGTATTTTTCGTCCGTTTTGCATCACTGCCGCACCACCTTGCCCATTTCCCTTCGGGCAAAAACTATTATTGAGAGAATCGCCAGCGGCGCACCCCGAAAGACCACCTGCAGAATCGCGGCGGAGGAAATCCTGCCCCAGCTGACCAGGCGGCCGTTGGAAAGCAGGTCGGGTATATCGAACTCCCGCAGAGATATAATCAGTTTATCAAGAACCGCCACAAACCCTTGATAAACAGTGCCGCCGCCAATCGTCCCGCCGGTGCCCATGGCCGCATCCACCAGCACCGAAAAGACCACATAGGAAAATGCCAGAAACAATGCCACGGGCCCGGAAAACATGGCGCCCAATGCACATCCCAAAGCGGCGAAGAATCCCAGCCGCAGAAAGATCACCGCGACACCGCGCCAATAATTGCCAGTAAAACCAGCGGCGGTAACCATCAATGTCGGCCCGTCCGCCTGCTGCACCACCACAATCTCACCCTGTGGATCAAAGTTCCGGTATTCCACTGTCAATTCCCCACCCTCACCGATCAAAGCCGCCGGTATTCTTTGTTCATAAAACATACCTCCGGCGCTGCGCATCGGCATAACAGCTTCACCTCGTTCAGAACCCCCAAGTTCAGGATTGACGAAACGCCAGATACCAGCCGTTTCACGCTGGTCTCTCTGAGCCGCTTCCGCCACATACAGCCGATAACGAAAATAGACCGGCATGTTTTCCCGGGGCGGCCTGTCCACACCCCTGAATCGCCATCTGGCAGTGGTGTTCGGTCTTATCTCCGTTGTCCCCGCCTCGTAGCGCCGCATCAAATCACTCATCACCCGCCGTTGATCATGATCGGGACTTAAGAGACCTTCTTCCCGGCGGCGTTGATATTCCGCCTCCGCCAAAGTTTGCGGGTCCGGCCGCTGCGGTTCATAAACCCGCCTTCCCACCAGCACTTCCTGACGCGCCTCTATCACTTCATCTTCAGTAAACTCATCCGATCGGACGCGCCACTGGATCAGCGAAAAAACCGTCGCCGCCGCGATCAGCAGAACCGCTCCATTGATCAGCATAATCGCCAGCCATTTTCCAAGCCAGGCCTTCCACGGAGCCACCGGCTTGGTCAGAATCATGTGAATACGGTGACTTTCGACCTCCTTCGACAAGCCGGTACAGCCGAGCCAGACCGCGGAAAGGGTTAATAAAACCGTAACCGCCTGCAAAGAATAGGTGAGCACCGCCTGAACCGCCGCTTTGGCTGTGCCGTCGCCGGTAACCGTCAAAGGCAGAAACAGAGCGGCCAGCATTGACAGCCCCAAAAGCACATGAAATACCTTGGAACGCAACGCTTCCCGGACAGTCTGCTTTACAATTGCCAGGATTGCTTTCACTTATTTTACCATCATCCCGTCGCGCAAGGTCCGCGACTGCTGTTCAAGTCCCAGTTCCGACACCAGAGTCAAGGCGAACTCCAAAGCGCTGCCCGGGCCGTCGGCAGTAATAAGCAATTCATCTTTTTCCACCCTCGCACCGGTATAAACTGCGCCGTTAAGTTCTCCTTTTACGTCCGGATAGCAGGTTACGCGTTTGTTCTGCAGCAGCCCCGCCCGCGCCAGCACCATAGGGGCGGCACAGATGGCTCCTATAAGCTGCCCGCCGCTGGAGACGGATCGCAACAGCTCCAGAACCTGATCCGAGGCGGCCAGATTACGTGTTCCCGGCATTCCCCCGGGCAGCACCAGCAGATCAAGCGATGCGGCATCAACCTCTGAAACAGGCTTGTCAACACCGGTTCGCAGGCCGCGCGAACCGATGACCCAGGATTCTTCATTATTCAACCCGACCAGGTTCAACTCAACCCCGGCCCGGCGCATCACATCGAAAACCGTAACCGCTTCAATTTCCTCAAAACCTTCAGCTAGAATCAGACACGCTTTTTTACCTGACATCATCACTACTCCTTAATCTGATTAGAATTCTGCTTGTGTGAGACTTCGAATATATAACCTTGTCCCGAATCCGCCTCAGGCGGATCACGAACCTAATTCCAAAGTCAAAAAAACACTGGACAAGGTGCGAGACAAGGTGCGAGACAAGGTTTCATATGCCGCAACAAGTCTCTCCCTCAGGGTATCCGGCGCCTTGCGCCGGCGGCCGGGCTTATGTGAGACACCGGGTTTGATAGCCACAAAAAACACAAAAAGTCACAAAAAAAATGG
>PUNB01000085.1 GCA_003552565.1 Lentisphaerota bacterium | reverse complement strand
TGCGGGCCTGTTTCAGCCGCCATAACAGCAGCCTGGGAGCCAACGGCGCCGTCGCCTGGATGTTCAATCGCAAATCACGCTTCGTTGTCGAGGGCGAAAAAGCGGATGAGATGCACCTGATGGAAGTGCTTATTGAGGCCGGCGTGGATGCTGAGGAGATTGAGGTTGACGACGGACGGGCCGAAATTATCGCCCCGTTTGAAGCTTTTGAATCCGTTTCCAATGCTCTGCATGAGGCTGGAGTGCCGGTCAGTGAATCCACGATCACTCTTCTACCGGAAACTTTCATGCAGTTAGATGATGCCGGGGAGGCGCGGCAGAATATGCGCTTGATAGAAGCACTGGAAGATGACGAGGATGTGCAGGCCGTTTACAGCAATCTTGGATTTTCCGAACGATTAATGAAAGAGCTTTCCAAGGAGTAGGCGAATGAAGATTGTATCGGTTGAACAAATGCGTTCTCTGGATCAGCAGGCGATAGATTCAGGGATCACCGGTGAAACTCTTATGGAAAGGGCCGGGCGCGGCGCGGTCGAATTTATTCAGGAATGGATTGCACAAATGGCGCCGGCCCACAGGCGGAAAATCACTCTCCTGGCGGGCAAAGGCAATAACGGCGGCGACGCTTATGTGGCGGCCCGAATTCTGGCTCAGGAAGAAGATTTGAAACTTACAGTTTTTTCTGTTTGTCCAATAAATGAATTGCATGGCGACGCTTTGTTAAATGCTCGGAGACTGCCGGAAAGTGTGGACTTGAAAGTACGAAGCGGCAAATTGCCGCCGGCTGCTTTCGGGGCGGACACCGTGGTGGTTGACGGTTTGCTTGGAACCGGATTCAAGGGTGAATTGAAGGAGCCCTATCGCACCATCATCAATCAGGTGAATCAATCCGGCTGTCCTGTGGCGGCTCTGGACATTCCTTCGGGGTTGAACGGTGATTCCGGCCGGCCGGCGCAAGGTGGTGCTGTGCAGGCTGACCTGACAATCACCATGGGGCTGCCTAAAACCGGTATGTTTACAGCGGCCGGCCGGCGGCATTGCGGACGTTTGCGAGTGGTGGATATCGGGCTGCCCGCTAAGGCGGTTAAACAGGCGGAGAGCTATGGTCAAGCCGATTTTCAAGAGGACATTCGAAAGCTGCTGCCGCGTCGGCCGAATTCTGCTCATAAACGAACCTTCGGCCGCATATTAATCGCGGCCGGCTCCCGTCAGTACATAGGCGCTCCGCTGCTGGCTGCTCAGGGTGCCTCCGTTCTCGGCGCCGGGGTTGTCAGCGTCGCCGTACCGGCCGGTGTCTGGACAGATACTCCTTGTCCGCATCTTCCGGCTTCACTGATTGTTTCTCAAGTGGATAGCGGCGGGCACGGCAGGTTCAATGCTGTTTCAATCCCTCATTTGCAGGGATTATTGAAGCAGTCCGAGGCCGTGGTTTTCGGCCCCGGGGTCGGAGTGGATAACGAGGCGGGGCAGGTGCTCAAAGCGCTCTTGCGACAACGGTGCCCGATAGTCGTGGATGCCGACGGCTTGAATCTGCTGGCAGCGTCAGGCTCAGAGTTTCGAACTATGCTGGAACAGGCGGTGATTACGCCGCATCCTGGCGAAATGAAGCGTTTGTTGTGGGGCTTCGGTATCAATGGTGATTTTTCCGAAAGCCTTGAAGAAAAACGTTCGGAAGCAGCCGTGCTTTTGGCTCGCAAAACAAATGCGGTGGTGGTATTGAAAGGGCAGGGAACGGTCGTCGCCTCTCCGCAGGGAGAGTTCTGGATTAGCGGCGCCGGCTCGGCCGCATTGGCGACCGCCGGCACCGGGGATGTCCTGGCCGGTATGATCGGCGGCTTGTTGGCCCAGGGGAAGAGCCGGGAGGAAGCCGCCAGGATCGGGGTTTTCATACATGGCCTGGCGGGGGAAATCGGCATGCCCTCGGAACGTTCCTTCACTGCTGATGATCTGCCGCCCGCTGTTGCTCGGGCGTTGCAGGCAACTACTCCTTTCGCTTAGCTGGAGGTAATAATCATGGAATCAATCACTTTTTCAATTCAGTTTCTGCTTAACGCCGGCGGAGTGGTTATGCTGTTCATTATCTTGTGCGCCTTGATCGCTCTGGTCATCATTCTCGAACGGTTATACAGTTTTCGCCGGGCCCAGATTGATGTTAACGACTTCCTGCGGGGCCTGTTCAATATTCTTAAAAGGAATAACGTAATGGAGGCGGTAACAATTTGCGAGGAAGCCCCCGGGCCGGCCGCTCATGTCATCAGAGCCGCGGTTCTGCGTTGCGACCAGGGAGAGGCATCACTGCGTCAGGCGGTTGAAGAAGCCAGTCATAATGAGGTGCCGCGTTTGGAAAAAAACATCAAACTGCTGGGAACAATCGCTCAACTTGCGCCTTTGCTCGGACTTTTGGGCACGGTGGTTGGCATGATCGGCTTGTTTCAGGAAATGCAGGCGGGCGGGGCGCTGGTGGATACAGCCCGACTGGCCGAGCACATCTGGCGGGCGCTGCTCACCACCGCCGCCGGCTTCTCCGTGGCCATTCCCGCTTTCGGGTTCTATAACCTGTTGGTGTCCAAGGAGGAAAATCTGCTTCTCGATGTCGATCGAGCGGCCAGTGAAATGATTTATTTTCTGACTCGCAACAAGATTACTCTGAACCAGGAGAGCGAGGAAAATAACGATTCCGCGACTCAGCCATCCGCCTCCGGCACCGGCAAACGCCCTCAGAAGAGAGTGAAATAAGATGCGCACGCTTCCGAGACTAAAAATTTTTTCCGGCAAGCTCAGCCTCATTGCGCTGGTGGATTTGCTGTTTCTACTGTTTGTTTTCTTTTTAGTCAGCACTTCTCTGGTATTTCAGCCCGGGGTGCCGGTGGATCTGCCCGTCGGACACGAGGTGTCCAGCAGTCCGGCGGAAAGAATAATCGTCACTATTTCTCGTACAGGGGACGTATATGTCAATGACCATTCCGTGGCTGATTATGAATTGCCTAATAAACTGCGCCGGAAAGTGGAGCAACGCGCAGAGTTTACCATGAACAGGCTGAACTTGACCGAGGAAGACCTTGGGGCGCAACATGCCCCCCGCATTGTCCTGCAGGCGGATAAAAGGGTGGAATATGAAAAAATCATTGAGGTTGCCTCATTGGCTCGTTCTCTTGGTCTAGGCGTTTATTTGATTACTGATCCAGATCGGAACGCGGGCGAATTTTAACTTCTTCGGCTCTTCCCGGGCAATACTGCAATGTACTCAAAAGGTCAGCATGAAATTTTTTCGCCGCCATGTCGCCATCGGCTGCTGCCATGGCTTTACGCGGTTTTGACTGCCGTATGCTTTGCCTTTATCTTTCTTTCTTTTTTTCGAATATCGGAAACTCAAGTGGAAATCGAGTCGGAGGAATCCGAACCCCCAGTGATTATGCTGTCAGCGGATGATGAAGATGAGATATTTAATCGTCGCTTGGCGGAGTGGGTTTTTGTTAACGATCCCTCAATCATGGTTCGTTCGCATGAGACTTTGGGGTTGAGCGCGGCTAATCGTCAATCCATGCCTTTGTTCCTGGTTGAGGCGGCCTCGCCTGAAATCCGATTCAGACCTTTGCGGATGGAGACTTTCGAGCCGCGAACTGTCGGGCTGCTTGACCGCGGTCGGCGGGAAGAAAATTTTCCGCAGACTGTTGAGTTTTCTCTGCCGGAACCCTCTAAACTTAGACAGCAGAATCTTCCCGCCAGAGTGATTTGGCGGCTGAATCAGGATCATACGCTCGAATCACCCCCGGAAATCCTTGAAGAAACAGTGCGGGAGATGGTGGAAGAAGCGGGCGACCCGGAACGGCCGACTCTGATAGAAATCAGTCGGGACGCAGCTGGTAACCCTCGTTATCGCATTCGGCAGAGCAGCGCTAATATTGAACTTGATCAGCTGGCACTGCAAACTCTGCGTGAAAAATTATTCGGCCGTGATATGAAGAGGTATGAATCAGAAGTTGAAGCCGAGAGAGAAGATGTCGAGCAATTGGAAATCACCCTTCCTGGCGCAGGAGAAAAACTTGATATTGAGATTGAGTGGCGCTTGGCGCTGGAGTAGTGTATTTTTTCCCAGACAGATAATAGCGGACAGGCCGGTGTCAAGTGCTTTCTTAATCTCGTTTCCGAACCCTTTCCGACAGGTTCAAGCCCGATCGCCGGCGTAAAGTACTGGATACCCCGAGGGGAGACTTAGTCTCGGGCAACACCTCGGGAGCGCCCGCGTCCTCGCGGGCATTAAGGTGTGCTCGCAAGGGAACGGGCTCTTTTATGGCTCGCGGGGACCTGACCACTATTCGTGTGGCTAAGGCAAGCTGCTCGCCCTCCATTATATGGCCGCGAGGACCTGACACACTTTCAAAAGTTCAATACGGCAGCGATATGAAATCAGATTTA
>PUNB01000082.1 GCA_003552565.1 Lentisphaerota bacterium | reverse complement strand
GCACTGGTTCGGAAAGTCCAAGAATCGGGCCGCTATCCATATTGTTTCCTCCCTGCCGGTAGGGCTGTGCCGCGATAACGCTGCTGCGCAGATGGTCAAGTCCCTCCAGGATGGCTCTTTCAATCGGTACGGTGTGAAGGCCGACAAGCCATCTTTTTCCATCTTTTTCATAGGTCAGGTCGCCAGGATGCACATTCAGGCAGGGGAAATCCCCCGTAATATTCGTTAATGGGCGAAAGCCGGCAAGAATGCCGAAGTCAACAATATGATCAGCCAGGCGGGCGCGTAATTCATCTGTCCATTCGCTCCGCAGCCGGCGCCCTTTTTCTGTTGCCAGAGAGAAGCGGGATTCTCCATGGCGCTGATAAAACTCGCGTATGTCATGTTCGATCAAGGGTAATTTGTAGGCGGCCGCCAGTTTTCTGGCCCGGCTTGTTTCCGGCGCGTCGGTTATCATCACCTCGGGGATGAAAGGAGTATCGCTTCCGGCCTGCCGACTTTTTTCGAGTATTTTTTCGGCATTGCTGCCGCCGCCGCTGAGGAAAATCGCCGCCCGCGGTTTACGCTCCAAAGCAGGTGAGATGAATTGCCTTATGTTATTCATGAATTATATTCAACTTTCATATGGAATCGGTTGAAATTGTCAAAACAGGCTGTAACTGTACAGTTGATAACTGAATTTGCAATATTTTCACCCCCTGAAAAAAAGAAATTTCACCTTCTGGAATTATAGTATTTTCAATTAAACAATATGGAGCCGTCAAAATGAATTCCGCAAAAAGACGATTTTCTTTATTTTTGACCATTGCGTTGCTTTTTGTCATGGGAACCGCAAGCGTTTTCGGCAACTGGCGGGATTTCCTGCCGTTTACCAGCCGTCTTCCTGAGACTTTGATTATTACTGGCAATTACGCCAAGTCCAGGCTGCTGGCGGAGGTTGCCCAGAAGCGCGGCAGAGCTTCCATTATGCTGATTGCCCGTGAAGACGGGGAAGAACAGATTATTTACATGGAGAATTATCCCGACGCGGAGATGATTTCCGAAGATCAGCTGATCGAGTTCCTGGCAGTGCTTTCGCCTGATCAGGTGATTGTTCTTGGTGCTGGCGAATATGTGCCGGAGCGTTATTCCCGAATTGTTCGCGGCCGCTATCCGCTGGTATCGGTTGACGGAGATGACTGGATCAAGAACGCCAAGGCGGTGGCCAGAGCCGTTGAGGACAGGCGTTTGGTTGAGCGATACCGTTTCTATTTAGGGCAGTTCATTGAAGAGCAGATCAAACGGGCTGAGTTCAGCGAGGATATACCGATGCGGGATCGTGTGATCGCACCATGATATGGGGTGAAAGACCGATACTTGGATTAGTGGAAATCAAGGGCCCGTAGCTCAGTGGTTAGAGCAGACGACTCATAATCGTCTGGTCGCAGGTTCGAGTCCTGCCGGGCCCACCAATTAATAAAGCCGCTGCTTAAAGCGGCTTTATTGTTTATTGGCGCTATAGATAGACCCCGTTCGGATGGGGTCTGGAAAAAGGTGTGAAGTATGGAGAAACGACGATTACTGGAAACGCTTAATGATTTTGAGTATTCGCGCCGTCGCCAGGCGCTGCTGGAGCTGCTGGACCGAAAGGACCATACGGCATGCGAAAAACCGTGGGTTAATATGCACATGCATAGTTTCTTCTCTTTCCACGGCGAGAGCTGGTCGCCCTGTCGTCTGGCGTTGGAAGCTTTTGAACGGGGGCTTTACGCGGCAGGTTTGTGTGATTTTGATACTTTGGATGGACTGGGGGAATTCGATTGGGTCTGCGTGATACTGGGATTGAGGCATACAGTGTCCCTGGAAACCAGGGTGTTTTTTTCTGACTGCGCCCGGCGGGAAATAAATTCACCCGGAGAACCGGGGATCGCTTACCTTATGGGCGCCGGTTTTACCGCCAGCCCCGAAAGAAACTCCACGCCTGGGCTGATTTTAGCCGACATGGCGGAAAAAGCGCATCTGCGCAATCGTCAGGTGGTTGAAAGGATCAACCGGTATTTAGACGGCTTGAAGCTTGATTACGACAAGGATGTACTTCCTTTAACTCCGTCGGGCAATCCCACTGAAAGGCATATTGTTCGGGCATATTACGATAAGGCCCTGGAGTTCAATGGCGGCAGTACGGAAAAAGCGATTGGCTGGTGGGCTTCCAAACTGGATTGTGAAGAAGGAGACCTGAGGGAAAAATCCAAGGAACTTAATCAGTTGCTCGATTTCCTGCGGTCGCGGCTGATAAAGAAGGGGGGGATTGGTTATGTGGAGCCGACAGCGGAATCTTTCCCTTCTTTGGAAGAAGTGGTAGAGATGACACTTCAGGCTCGGGCGGTGCCGGTATACGCCTGGCTGGACGGCGCCAGTGACGCAGAGAGTGATCCGTCCGCTTTACTGGAACAACTTATGGCCAAAGGAGTGCGGGCGGTGAATATAATACCCGACCGCAACTGGAATTATGAGGATCGGCGGGTCGCAGAAGAGAAAGCTGGAAAGATGCATGATTTTGTTTCGGTTGCCGATCAGTTGGGATTGCCGATTCTGGCCGGAACGGAAATGAACAGGCCGGGCCAGCGGGTTGTCGATGACTTTACCGCCGAGCCGATGCGTAAGGTGTCCCGATCTTTCCTGTTCGGCGCTCAGGTGATGGTCGGGCACGTCAGGCTGCTTAATTACGCTGATTGCTCGTACACGGATCGGCGAGTGGAGGAGGACTTCGCTGATCGCAAGAAACAGAATGAATTTTTCGCCGCCATCGGCGGATTGCCGGAACCGGATGCGGAAACCAGGTCGGCTTTGGAAAATGCCGCACCGGGGCGGGCTTATGCTGCTCTAAGTCAATCCGCCCAGGCGGGAAGGTGGCTGTCATGATCCCCGGGGCCGCGAATGAGAGTGCCGGCGCGCTTAAGAACAGCGACTTTGATCCTCCTGGACTCATCTACGCCGCTTCCGCTCGTCAGGCGGATCTGCTTTATCTTACCTCTTTATTTACGGAAGACCCTTTTTTGTGGTTGTCGCCGGAGTCCGGTCTTGAGTATGTTTTGATCAGCGAACTAGAAACCAGCCGAGCCCGTGGGGCAGTGCCGGCCCATGTCGAGGTGCTGAGCTTTCCTGAGGCGCGCCGAAAATGGGGAATCTCCGATTCGCAGGCGACAATCGCTGATTATATCCTGGCGATTTCCCGTTTTTTCGGTATTGACCAGTGGCAGACACCGTCGGATTTTCCTTTGAAAACCGCTCTTGAATTACAGAAAAAAAATCTTTCGCTGCAGGCCGTTGACTCACCTTTCTGCCAAGCCAGAAAATGCAAGAGCGAGAAGGAAATTGAGCAGATCAAGCTGGGGGTGCGTTTGGCGGAACATGGATTTTATGTGGCGGAGGATATACTGAAAGAATCCTCCGTTGATGCGCATAAGAACCTTGTATGGCGGGATGAAAGGCTGACTTCGGAAAGGCTGCGCGGAGAGATTAACGCGGAAATTATCCGCTGCGGCGGTGCCGCGAGCCGGACAATTGCCGCCTGCGGCACACAGAGCGCGGCACCGCATGAGTGCGGCAGCGGCCCGATCATAGCTGAACAGCCTCTGGTTATCGATATATTTCCCCGGTTGATTGACAGCGGCTATCATGGAGATTTTTCCCGCACCCTGGTTAAAGGGCGTGTTGAGGATGTTATACAAGATGCTTACACTGCCGTGCAGGCGGCGAAGGAGCGGGGGATACAAGCCGTCAAATCGGGAAAATCCGGCCGGGAAGCGCATCAGGCTGCGGCTGATACACTGGCGGAACATGGATTCAGAACAGGTCGGGAAAACGGGGCGCCGTGCGGTTTTTTTCATGGTTTAGGGCATGGAGTGGGGCTGGAAGTGCATGAGAAGCCGAGCCTCAGCCCGAACTCTCAGGACATTTTAACGCCGGGGAATGTGATAACAGTGGAGCCGGGGCTTTACTATCCGAGCTGGGGGGGAGTTCGGCTTGAGGATGTGGTTGTGGTTACCGATGAGGGGTGCGACAATCTGACTGTGGCGCCGTGCGTGCTTGAGGTGGATTAATCGTCATCCAATTGGCCGTGGAACGCACAGCCAATCGGATTAAGGCGAAAGATTATGACGAAAGATTAGGGGAAAACGGGTGCGCCCCTTAATCTTTTGCCCTAATCTTTCGCCTTAATCTCGTTTTCGACCCCTTTTTGCGGAGGATCTAGACTAGAGGCTATGCGAAAAGGGTTTTATGGTCTATACACGCACGAATAATAAAACCTTGTCTCGCACCTTGTCTCGCACTTAGTCTAAAAACTGAGGAATCGAAAGAAAACCAGACAAGGTGCGAGACAAAGTGCGAGACAAGGGGAGCACAAAATTAGGTCTTGACCCCTTTTCGCATGGGGCCT
>PUNB01000045.1 GCA_003552565.1 Lentisphaerota bacterium | reverse complement strand
TTTATGCTTGTGCTTGGAAAAAGTCTTAGCGACAAAGCTCTGAGCAGGGGTGATTACTTCTAAGGCCTATTGCTGATTGCTTACAGAAGACCCTCCCGTTTTCGAAATAAATCTGCGCTCCTGTCAGTGCTGGGTGATGTGATAACAGAAAGACTCGTTAATACGGCTTATTGATCGACGCGGTACAGGCATGTATTCATTCAGCTTGTGTTCATGGCAGACATTGCGCTTTAATACACTTAGCGCAAATCCTTATGCATAAGGATATTTGCTCTAAGAAAAATGCTCAGCACAAGCAAAAATGTTAAATATTTGAATAACAATAACTAAACCTACGCAGACCCCGGGAAACGTAAAATCAGACCTTGCCAGGATAAGGCGTTTTGAAGCATTTTGAGGCGGGAAATGGTACTCCGGGCGGGATTCGAACCCACGACCCACGGATTAGAAGTCCGTTGCTCTATCCAGCTGAGCTACCGGAGCACTTGATATGCAGGCAATTTAATAATTGGCGCTATTGTTGCGCTGTGTAACGTATTGACGCAGAATTATGCGCACTTGGGAGGCGAAATTTAATGCATGGCAACTATAATTCAAGAGCGAAGGTCGGAAAACGTCTGATACCCCGAGGGTGAGACTCGAATAAATCCATTTTTAAACCACAGAATACGCAGAATATGCGAAAAGTTTTTTGTTTTTCTGCGTTAATCTGCGTATTCTGTGGTTGGTGAAGCAGTAATCCGTTAATAAAATTTGCTTTTTAATGTTTTGATTACTATACTTATGTTATGTAGATTTGAGAGGTAATACAATCTTTGTTTTTGAAGAAAGGTGAGATTATGAACAGGCTGACTTTACCGCTTTTTCTGGCAGGCGCTTTTCTCCTGCAATCGTTTTCTTTGGCTGGTGAAAGGATCATCTTTAGTTCGGGACAGGCCGAGGACTGCATATTGGTAAAGTACAGTGACGGTACTTTAACAGTGATTGACCAGCAAGGCTTGGAAAGAACCGCTTCCATTAATCAAATTGACAGAATTGTTTTCGATGTATCGGAGAAGGTCACTGCTTCTCCATGGGATTATGAGGAGCACAGCGTCACCTTTAGCTCAGGTCAGACTGTTAAGGCCAAGGTGATTGGGTACAGCGATGGCTCCATTACCGCAATTGACGAGGAAGGCAGGGAAAGAAAAGTCTCCATTGATCGTATCGAGAAAATTGTTTTCAGGCATAATTTTTTTACTATGCTATCGTCTGAACATACACCCAAAGAAAAAGCGCTATCTCCCAGTGAGGTGTTGGCACGCGCTGATGAACTGGAAGACGAGAGCGTGTTGATAGAAGGAAATGCCACGGGAACCGAGTCTGCTTTCGGTATTGCAAGCGATGATAAATTTGTTCTTTTACTTGATGGAGATTTGCGGGTGGAGATTGGAAGAGATTATTTTCGACAGAAATACTTTGAGCTGACTGACAGAAGAGATGGACCGGGAAGAAACCCCTTTTATGAAATGCGAATCACTCAAGGCGGGCGTTCTGTCCAGCTGATTGAAAAGCGCAGGGTGCGGCAGCAAGTAGGTATTTCAACATTTCGAACACGTGAAAGAACCATGGGCACCGAGAGCATCATGGATTCCGGCGAAAAAGTACGACTACGGGGAACGCTGCGAATCAGGGGGCGCCGAACCTATGTTGATGATATCGAACTGTTGGCCATCGAGTACGATTAAAAAACCACTCCGAATATTTTACTAACAGCACTTTTTCCTTTAACGCAATGGGGGAATGTTTATGCTTAAAACTTATAAAAACGCACTAAAGCTATTATGGGCTTTGTTGTTTTCAACAGTGTTCCTGCTGATTGTAAGCAATTGTCATACACCAGATATTGCCGGAGGTTCTCTGCGGGAAGAGTCGTTGAAGGATGGAGTTTACCAGGGGCGGTCGCGATACGGACCGGTGCGGGTGGAGGTGGAAGTGACTGTTCGGGACAACACTCTTGCAGACATAGAATTGCTTCAACATTTTTACGGGCGTGGAAGAAAGGCGGAAGATCCGGTGATCGAAAGGATTCTTCAGGAGCAATCGACGGAAGTTGACGCAGTCTCCGGAGCCACCGGCAGCAGTATAGCCATAATGAACGCGGTTGAAAAGGCCTTGCAAAAGGCTCGGGAGGATTAGCCAGAGGTTGTTTTAAATATATAATGACTCATGGCCGAATTCGCATGAATAAATCAGGATAGTGAAACGTCTATACAATAAGGAAAGATGACATGAAAATGAAGAGTTTGTCATACATGATTCCATCGGTTGTTCAACAGGCCTTATTTCTTAATTTCTATTCGTATCCGGAGCCGATGGAGTGAACACGCGGGATAAACAAAAGCGGGAATTGCTGAGTCGGGCGCGGGAGGGCGATATGGAGGCCTTTGCGGAATTGTTCGAGGAGTATCGCTTTTTTGTCTTTACGATCGCCTGCCGGCTGGCGGGCAGTCACGACGGCGAGGACGTGGTGATGGAGTCTTTTTTAAAGGCCTGGAAAGCTCTCCCTCAATTTCAAGGTCGGTCTTCTCTGAAAACCTGGCTGGCCCATATCACCCGCAATTGCGCTCTTGATTTTCGCCGTAAATCGGAGCGGCAAAAAAGCAGGGAACTTCCTGCGGTGAATGAAAACGGTGAAAGTTTTCTGGAACAGCATCCGGGCGGTGTCGCGGGAAACCCTTCGGAGCAGTCGGTTAACCGCGAAACCGCTGAGATAATCGAATCAGCCATGAATCGATTAGCCGAAGAACAGCGGACAACCGTGACCCTGCGGGAAGTTGACGGCCTGAGCTATCGGGAAATAGCCGCCGCCACCGATGTGAATGTCGGCACTGTGATGTCGCGATTGTTTTACGCCAAAAGAAAACTGCGGCGGCTGCTGCGGGAATATTACGATGAAGGATAAGAAAAACAGAAAAATTGATACGGGCGCTTTGCTGCGCGGCTCTTTCAGGCTGCCGCGAATGAGCGAACCGAAACGGTTCTGGAATGCTTTCCGCGCCAAAGCCGAACTTACACCCCAGGACCGGGAGAGTCTGATATTTGGAGCTTCTGAACGGACCTCAAGGATGGCGCGGTGGAGTTTTTCCAAGGTCGCGGCTGGGGCTCTGGTTTTATTCGCCCTTTATACGTTGATTGAAGATTATTTCTCTGATCCTGAGCCGATCGAAGTGGCGGAGGAAGAAGTTGCGCCTGAGCCGCCGTCGGACCCGCCGATTCTTTATGAACCTGAAGCGGACGAGGAACCCCCCTCCGTGGATGGTGTTCTGGAAGATTATGATTCGCCACCGCCATACAGAGACTTCAGGAGGGAGAGGGAAGAAACCCCTGAAAGAAGATTACGACAAGCTCCGCGGCCCGAGGAGAGACTGCCGGAACAGGAAAGAGCTGAATCATTGGCGGAAGAAGAAGCTCCTCGGCTTGGGGTGAGAGCGCGAGGGGTTTATCCTGCGGTGAAGATGGATGTATTGCGGGTTCGCTTGATCAGTTTCCCTGAAGAAGGGGAAGAAGTCTCGAAGGAACACCTGTCTGATCTGCTGCCTTTGCTGAGGCACGATTACGACCGGCAATCATATCGAGTGGAAAAGGAAAAGACTTTCAAGCCTGTTCCCGGTGAGTCGGTTGAGCTTGGCCGCGGCTTCTCGTTAGCAATCGAAGAGGTGGACGATTCGCGAGTTATCCTTCTACTTCGCGGCCGAAGAACTGCTGATGGAGAAGAGAAAGAACCTCTGCGCAAGCATCTGCAAACACCCCTGACAGAGCCGCTTATTGTCGGCCCGTTTCAAGGAAGGACGGGACAAAATTATATCCTGGCCTTGACAGTTGATGAATAATAACAATGAAAATCTCTCGCGACGGAGCTGGCTGCCTCGGGCTGATTCGTGGTACCAGCCCCCGCAGGGGGCGGCATAAATTCAGTCATTAACCCTTGAAAAGAGCTTGAACCCGGTCCACGATAGCGGGCGACCTGCCTTCGCCAAAGACTACGGTACGGCATCCAAGAGCGGTTGACGAGTGGGGCGACTCGTTGCCCGTTCTCGTTGGCCGTTCTCGTCAATCGGCACGAAAATTCCACCTTTAACTGACGCATTACGCCACCCATAACTTCTGAGCTTGCAACATGCTTCGCCGGGGGTATAGTTATTTATACTTAAAATTTATAATCTCACCCCTTGCTGACAATCCAAAAGGACGTATCTGGATGCCTACAGAAGTTAAGCCCGTTGAACAACAGCCGCCGTGGGAAGGCCAGACACTGTTCAGCGATAATTTTCTCCAGGAGCGTCTCCCCGCCCATCAATGCTGGACCGCTGAGGGCTTGGCGGAAATTCATCGACAGCTTCATCAAGCTTACGAAACATTTCAAGGGGTATATAAAGCTGAGGATGAAGAGAACACCCGC
>PUNB01000232.1 GCA_003552565.1 Lentisphaerota bacterium | reverse complement strand
TTTTTGTGTCATGACCACTTTCGGATTTATTCCCGAGCACGTATTCATAACTACATAGGACAAGTGGTCAGATAAATTTTTTGTGGCTATAAAAAGACTAAGTCTCACATAAGCCAGAGCCACAAAAAAAGCCCGCTGGGAACTTCATAAATTCCTAACGGGCTTCACTTTATAAATGGTGGGCGGTGCCGGACTCGAACCAGCGACCTTCTGGGTGTAAACCAGACGTTCTAGCCATCTGAACTAACCGCCCATAACACTTTTAATATAAACTGCGCGGACAGTATTGCAATCCATCTTTTGCGAAATATAGTTCGAGCTTCTCTCGAATCCTTCTTGGGGTGATTCGGGAATTTGGTTTATTTACAGACATTTCGCAATTTTTGGCATTGCAACCAAAAGGAGAAAACCGCCTTGCAACCTCGCCCTCCCCTGCTTTTAACCCTGGACCTGGAAGGTGTGCTGATTCCGGAAGTCTGGATCGCCGTGGCTGAACGTACCGGTGTGGAAGAACTGCGATTGACCACCCGCGATATACCGGACTATGACCAGCTTATGCTTCACCGTCTGCAGCTGCTGCGGGATAACCGCCTGACTCTGCCAGATATACAGGCTGTCATCCGTACCCTCACACCGCTGCCGGGCGGTGCCGAATTCCTGGCCCGCCTGCGCCAACACTGGCAGGTGATCATACTTTCCGATACCTTCTACGAATTCGCCGACCCGCTGATGATCCAGCTTGACCGGCCCACCCTATTCTGTAATTCGCTCGAGATTGATAAAAACGGCGCCATCACCGATTACCATTTACGTCTAAAAGACGGTAAGCGCCAGGCTGTTGAAGCTTTCCGCCGACTCAATTTTGAAATACTGGCCATGGGCGATTCCTATAACGACACCACCATGCTGGCAGCCGCCCACCGGGGAATCCTCTTCCGGCCATCTTCGAAGGTTAAGCAGGAATTTCCTCATTTCCCTGCCGTGGAGGAATACAATCAAGCGCTCGAACTGATACAGGAGTTTGCCGACAAAGGCGGCGAAGAGTAATCTCAAACAGCCGACGCTAGAGGTTATGCGAAAAGGAGTAGTGAGTCGAATTAGTGCTCACCTAGTCTCGCACCTTGTCTCGCACTTAGTCTAAAAAAGAAGGAATCGAAAGAAAACCAGACAAGGTGCGAGACAAAGTGTGAGACTAGGTTTTTTTATTTGTGCGCATAGAAGCCGTTAATACCTTTTTCGCGTAACCTCTTGCTATAGTATTCGCCTTACCCAGAATTCGATTATCCGCCATCCTGATATTTCTGTTTGATTTCCGTGATCCGTTCGGCGATGTTCGACAGATGGTTGGCGATTCTTTCCAGGTGCGTCAGTAATTCAGTGAAAAAGATACCGGCGCCGACCGAACATTTTCCTTTTTCGAGACGCTTCAGATGTTTTTTCTCGGCCGCCTGAATCCGCTGATTTATCGATCCCTGCAGCCGCACAGCCCGATTCGGCATATGCGGCTGTTCCTGGTTTGAATCCGCCAAAGCGGCGACGACCTCCTGGGCCTGCCTGTCCAGCAAATCAACTATTTCCCCAATATCTCTGTCGGCTTTACCTGAAACCTTAAGTTTATCCTCCTTCAGCTCCTGCGCCAAATCCATGATATCGATGCCGTGATCGCCTATACGCTCGGCGTCATTAACACAATGGATGAGAAGTGGAATGGTCTCCGCCTGCGCTTCACTTAAAGGCTGGCGAGTGAGTTCGGTTAAATAATGAATCGTCTGTTTCTGCATCTCGTCGATACCGCTCTCCTGCTGCCGCAAGTTTTCTTCATCCTTGCATTTACCCTCTCTGAAACCTTCCACGGTTTTCCATGCCAGTTTCCAGGCGGCCTCGGTCATGGTGCCGGTGGCGGTCATCGCCTGCCGCAGAGCAATGGAAGGAGTGCTCAGCAAATGCGGCTCCAGCGGCACTACCGCCATCTCGTCTTCTTCCTTGACCGGCAGAACAAAATTGCAGACAACCGCGACAAAGGGCAGCAAAGGAAGAAAAACCAGAACATTGAAGACATTGAACAGAGTATGAGCGGAAGCCACGTGCCGGCCGATGTTTTCCGGAACCGCGGCGAATACCTCCCCGGCGGTAACCATATCCACCAGATGCAGGAAAACCGGCGTTCCGTCGTAGGTGACATAAAACAGCCCCAGCATATAAGCGGCGCCGAACAAGTTGAAAATTGTATGACCGAGTGCCGCCTGCCGGGCCCGGCGGTTAGCTCCGATGGAAGCGAGAAGCGCGGTTATAGTGGTGCCGATATTATCCCCCAGAATCAAGGGCACGGCGGTGTAAAAATTAATCAGACCGCTGACGGAAAGAGCAATCGTCAGACCGATGGTGGCAGTACTGCTCTGAACCAGCACGGTCATGACTGTGCCGATAGCCATCGCCCCGAGAACCGGCCACAACGGCATTACGCCGTCAGCGCCGGGCTGGCAGTCGAACAGTTGAAAAACCTCGATAAAAGACGGCAGAGAGGAAATGGAGCGCAATTCGCCGGACATCATCTGCATACCTAGGAAAAGCAGACCAAAACCCATCACCGCCTGAAAAATATTGCGGGTGCGCAGCCGTCGAGAAATCATAATCCCGGCAACCCCGATAATTATCGCCGGCAGCGCCAGCTGCTGTATGTTCAGGGAAATAATCTGTCCAGTGACAGTGGTACCGATGTTCGCTCCCAGAACCACCCCCAGAGACTGCTGCAAGGTCAGCAGGCCGGCATTGACAAAGCCAACCACCATTACCGTACAGGCGGTGGAAGACTGGATCAAACCGGTTATCAAAGTGCCGGAGCCGACGGCGGAAAAACGGTTGCGGGTAAAAAAATGCAGAAACGAACGCAGCTTGTTTCCCGCCAGCTGGCGCAGCCCGCCGCTCATGGTCTGCATGCCGAATATAAATATTCCCAGTCCCCCCAGCACCCCTATGACCACTCGCCAAGGGGATAAACTCATAGCGCCGAACACCACCGAACGAACGCTTAAGAGCGTTTCACCACAGGCGACTTCAGCTGTGATTTCGTACTTGCCGGTAACCCCTTCGTCAGTCCTCAGGGTGGTTTTGGCTTTGCCTTCAGCGTCGCTCAAAACCCGGGCGTTCTCAAGTGCCGCTCCATCACCGGGCTGGCTGCTGATGCGGAAATAAACCGGCACGCCTTCCGCGAGAGAGCCGTCCGGTTTATATAATTTCACCCCCAAAGGTTCCGGCAGTTGTTCTCCAGCCAAAGCCTCTTGGCCGTCTCCGAACTTTTCCATTCCGGAAATCACTCGGAAATCAACGCTTAAATCGGGTTGTTCCTTGACCGTCGCCCGGATATACCGATCACCGAATTCCGCTCCGTATCGGAATTCGGTTTCCGCATAACCACCAGCATCGGTTTCAACTTTATTAGGAGCGGTGAATTCAATTCCAGAATCTTTATTCACAGTTTCAAAAAGAACCGTGGCTCCCGCGGCCGGTTGTCTTCTCCCCCGGCCGCCCAGCAGCCCTTCCCGCCGGGGGCCCAGCACTTCCACCCGCAAAGGGTGCCCCTCGCTTTCCGGCGCTCCAGCCTGAGAGTCGCCCTCGACAATATTGATCGAATCAGGTTTTACCTGTGACACCTCACCGCAGCTGATGAGCAGAAAAACAGCCGGAAGAATTAAAAGAAATTTCACTTTATTATGATCTCGCTTGTGGTTTTTCGATGACCCGCGCAGAACCCGACAAAAATCTTTGATCAATGGTGCTCTTGCCATATCCTCTCCCCTTCCTTGCGCAAGGCGGCAAGCGCAATTCAAGGCGCTGATTTACTTGAAGTTTTAATATAATCACTCGCGGGGATATTCCAAAAACAAAAAAAGGTAATGCTTCGGTGAAAAGTAGGCGATGTTAAATTTTTGAACCGCCAATGGACGCGAACAAACACGAATCAGTAAAAAAGTGACAGTTTTTTCACCACCCGTTCGCTGTCGCTCAAAACGTAGGCTTCGCCGAAATTTTTAATTATTATTAACGGATTACTGCTTTATCAACCGCAGAATACGCAGAATCACGCAGAAAAACTTCCCGTAGGGATGCCATCCGCGGGAGGATTACACACGACCAGAGGGAGAGCTTAATCCTCCCGCCTTGAATGCGTGTCCTCATCCTTCGCGTTCTTCGCGCCCTTCTGTTAAATCCCTTGTCTCCATTAGTGTTGATTAGTGTCAATTAGTGGTTCAAAATGCAGCTCACTCTGCCTTCCTCTGTAGCCCTCTCTAGCGGAGCGGGTGGTAAAAGCCTGCGGTTAAGAATGCTGCAGACCGTCTTTTAATCAACCGCAAAATACGCAGAATCACGCAGAAAATAATTCCCGAAGGGATGACATCCGCGGGAGGATTAAACACGACCAGCGGGAGAGCTTAATCCTCCCGCCTTGA
>PUNB01000256.1 GCA_003552565.1 Lentisphaerota bacterium | reverse complement strand
TTTGTGCTCACCTTGTCTCGCACCTTGTCTCGCACTTAGTCTGAAAAATGAGGAATCGACAGAAAACCAGACAAGGTGCGAGATCCGCCTGAGGCGGACAAGACAAAGTTTTATTTTTTTGGGCGTGTAGAGTCTGCAAACACCTTTCCGGATGGGGTCTAGTTAAAAGGCGGAACGAAGTGTGTAGAGGGACGAAGAGTATCCGATGAAGCGGGGCGCTTAAGTTGATCGACTAAGTGTGAACGCTTCACGCCCCAATACACTTAACCGCTCTCTTAACCGCCACTCTTGTTCGCATCCCCTTAATCTACCCGCTTAATTTGAAAAGTAACGAATTTACTCTACCAGTCTATTTTACTTTTGTCAAGAAGAGGTTAGTTTATATGTTCAATTACGTGAACATCAATTTTTTCGGGAGGGGCGGGCAATTATGACATTCAAAAACAAACCTATGGAGGTGAATAGTGAAGAACAGTAAGCCCGAGCAGATCAGGAATTTCGTTTTGGCCGGTCATTTCGGCTGTGGAAAAACAACATTGTCGGACTTGATGCTTTATAAATCGGGACAGGTGAACCGGCTTGGAAAAGTTGAGCAGAAAACCAGCGTCTCGGATTTTCGGCCGGAAGAGCATGAGAAACAGTCCAGTATTTACAGTGCTTTTATGAATTGTTCCTGGGACGGCAATCATTTTTTCTTTGTTGACACGCCGGGGTACCCGGATTTTTTCGGAGAGACCAAGAGCGCCATCAGCCAGGCTGACGCGGTGCTGCTGGTGGTGGATGCTTCCGCGGGGCTGGATGTCGGCACTGCGCGGGCCTGGAAAGCGGCGGCGGAAAGCAATATTCCGCGGGCTTTCTTTATTAACTGCATGGATCGGGAGCAGGCCGACTTCCCCGGGGTGCTGCAAAGTATTCAGGAAAATTACGGCGCCACATCCTGCATTCCAGTAACCGTGCCTGTCGGCGGCGGTGACAGTTTTTCTTCGGTGCTGCATGTTCTGCGGGACACGGAAATTCCTGATGACCAGAGTGAAGCCGTGGCCAAGTACAAAGAAGCGCTCATGGACACTATCGCGGAAAGCGATGAAGAGTTAATGAACAAGTACCTTGAAGGGGAGGAGTTGACAGAGGCCGAGATTTCCAAGGGACTGCATGAAGCGATTATCAATGCCGATATTGTGCCGGTGTTTGTCGGCAGCGCGGCAGAAGATATCGGGATTGAGCAGCTGATGAACGGCATTGGCAATCTCTTTCCTTCTCCATTAATGGGAGCAGCTGTCAAGGCCGAAGAAGGGGAGATTGCCCGCGAAGCCGAGGATGACGGAAAGGGCTTTGTCTTCAAAACCATCAGCGACCCCTTTATCGGTCAGCTTACTTTGATGCGCGTGTACAGCGGTGTTTTCAAGTCTGATTCTGAAGTTCACAATGTCAATAAACACGCCAAGGAAAGAGTCGGATCGCTGTTGCATCTTAACGGCAAGGAACAGGTTCAGACGGAAACCGCGGGACCCGGAGAAATCGTGGCGGTGGCCAAGCTGAAACACACCGGTATCAATGATACTCTGGCTGTCAAATCGGATGCCAAAGCAATAGCTCCCATGGAGTTCCCTCAGCCAACTTTATCTTACGCGGTCTATGCGGTGAACAGCGGCGAAGAAGAGAAAATCGGCGCCGGCATTGGACGCTTGGCGGACGAAGATCCGACGATTAAGTTTGAGCGTAACAAGGAAACACAGGAATCGATTCTTTCCGGCATGGGCGACCAGCATATACAGAACGTTGTTCAGCGACTGCGGGAGTCCTTCAAGGTGGAGGTTGATTTACGCACTCCCAAGGTGCCTTACAGGGAGACGATTACCGCCACCGGTACGGCCGTTTACCGGCACAAAAAGCAGAGCGGCGGCCACGGTCAGTTCGCCGAGGTGCATCTGCGCCTGGAGCCGCTGGTTTCAGAGGAAAACTTTGAGTTCGCCAATGAAGTGGTCGGCGGCAATATTCCGAAAAACTTTATTCCCGCGGTTGAAAAGGGCGTTGTGGAGGCCATGGAAAAAGGTCCGCTGGCCGGTTGTCGGGTGATCAATATCAAGGCTGTGGTTTTTGACGGCAAGCATCATCCGGTGGACTCTTCTGAAATGGCCTTCAAAATCGCTTCGCGTTATGCTTTCCGTGAGGCTATGCGCGGTGCCAAGCCGCAGCTGCTGGAACCGATAATGTCCCTGCGGATAATGTTTCCGGAAGAATACATGGGGGATATTTCCGGAGACCTTAATTCCCGGCGGGGACGAATTCAGGGTATGAGCCGGGAAGAGGGTATGCAGGTGGTGAACGCCGAAGTGCCCCTGGCCGAGGTGTTCAGCTACCCCAGCCAGCTTCGTTCGATCACTCAGGGACGAGGCACTTTTGAGATGTCCTTTGAGCGTTATGAACAGGTGCCGTCGAATATCGCGCGGCAGGTACAGGAGCAGGCGGCTAAGGAACAGGAGGAAGAATAGCCGCATCTCTGGGAAAATAACGTGGCACCATGGTCGCGAACCGCATGTAACACGGTCGTCCTCGGCCGTATCGGTGAGCGGCGCATAAACAGCTTCGGGCGAGGATCTGACCACCTGGCGTGTGGTCAGACAGCCTGCCCGTAGTACAATAAAGTGCTGCGTAGCCTCTGTTGCTTGTTTTCGGGGGAGAGAGTTCCGGTTTATTCGCTGAAAACCATGCTTTCAAACACTTTCAGGCGGGCGTTCGGCCGGCGCCAGGCTTCTTCCGGAAGTCCGGCTTTGCGGGCAAGGTGGTTAAGTGTGGTCTGCCGATCCCAGTTCTGCTGCGGTGCCACTTGGGGCAGAAAAACCGCTCGACGGCCGTCCGCTTCCAGAATGATTCCGTGCAGACCGACGATAAAATCATCGCTGGAGGCAATTTCGCGGGCAGGTGTTAAAACTGAGACTTCAATTCTGGTTTGAGTCAGTTCTTTATCTGTCAGGGGCGGGAAGCGCGGATCCTTGAAAGCGGCGTTAAAGGCATTGTTGATCACGTTCCTGTAAAGCGGTTCCTTGGCCTCCAGACTGCCGATGCAGCCGCGCAGCTTTCCGCGCAGATGCAGAGAGACAAAGCATGGGTGTTCTTCCCGCAGCGGAGGACTGAGATCTTCCGGTATGGGGGGGTGTCCACCTTCCATAGCCGATTCTATCGCGGCGCGAGCTAAAATCAAAAGCTGTTTCTTTTCCGCGTTTGAAAGTACTGGGTTGTCTTTGGGTATCATTTCAGTTGTGGTGGGTTAGTTTAGTTTTCTCATACAAGCCATGCTGACATAACTGACAGTATGCGAGTAATCTCCAGTCACCGCGCCTGATGTGTTGTAATCCAAAAGTTTCGCATGGACTGGTTCTTTGACCTTCTGTAAGCAGAAAAGCAACAGAGCGATTGCAGTCTGTCCACAGATTGTGGCGCCGGTGCGTTCAATATAATCCAAAAAGCCGGCCCCGTCTTGTCGCTGGATTAATTCAACGGCTTTCATGTCCAGTTTTTCCAGATTTTCAGCGATATTATTGCGGAATGGCAGATATCCAAAAGCTCTTCCGTAATGGGTGAAATCGGTGCTCAGTATCCACAGAGTGCGGGGCTGCCACAACTCGTTCCGCAGCACATCCGCTGCCTCGATCATATCCCTCTGAGTCAAATTTCCGCAAACCATCGGAATTAATCGGGCTTCGGGCAATATGGTCTGCAGGAAGGGCAGCTGCACTTCCAAAGCGTGTTCACGGCTATGGGCAACTTCCTTAAATGTGAAGAGAGAAGAATTTTGAGTCAGCCGTTGACATTCTTCCATCGCTGTCTCCACATCACCTAAAGGAGTGCGCCAGGCGGTGCGGTCGCTTAAGGCCACTCCTTGAAAAGGCAGAGTGTGGGCGGGCGCCAGCACCACAGCCTGATCATATTCGCCGGCGCTTTCCCGTAAAAGGCTGTAGGCCTTTCCCGCGACCTGGCCGGAAAAGGAATAACCGGCATGGGGAACCAAAAGAACTCTGACGCGCCCGGAAGGAAGGTTCTCCGGAGTTCCCGCCAACGCCTCCTGGACAGTCGCTCGAAGTCGCTTCTCTGAGGCCGGATAAAATTGACCAGCCACCGCCGGTTGTCGTATGCAGTTTTGATCCATATTCATATCCTTTAATCTAATTTAAATACCGAATTAATGCAAATTCAGTTGTAATTGATTTTTCCCTTTTTATAGTGTACAATGAGTGTTGAGGATTATCGTCGCTCTTATGATAGGTGTTCAAGGCTTATGTGAGACTTCGTGGTTTCAGGTTTCAGTGTTAAGGTGTCAGGTCAGACTTCTCTGAAACCCGAAACCTGACACCAGAAACCATTCAACAAGTCTCCACCTCGGGGTATCAGGCGCTTCGCGCCGGCGGTCGGGCTTGTATGAAACACAATTCTGAATGTTGAATATTGAATGATGAATTTTGAAG
>PUNB01000006.1 GCA_003552565.1 Lentisphaerota bacterium | reverse complement strand
CGTTTGACCTTCAGGCGGCCAGTCAGCAGGCTTATCCAGGCGAGGGAAAAAGGATTCCGGGCAATTTTCCGCAGCAGCGGATTGACATCAGGCAAAGCGAACATGCAGCCGGCGATTTCCCCTTTAACTTCGGCCACCAAAACCAGCTCGGGATCGAGTATTCGATGCAGCTCTCGGGCCATTTCCCGCAATTCCGCCTCGGTGGATGGAACGAAGGCCCAGTTGTTCTCCCTGGCGTTATTGAACAATCGCCCCAAAGTCAGAACATCCGTCTGTAAGTTTTTTTTATTCAGCGAGCGCACTCTGATGTCAGGGTGCCGTTTCCTGATAACCTTGGCCAGGCGGGTCAGCCGGTTCCGCACCTTTTCGTTGCCCAGAAAGTCTTCCGTTTTCGCATCATAAGCGAGAAGATCCTTGGCCTTCTGGTGGCCGGCTTCCTCCATCAGATGTGGATAATAGGGTTTGTTGTAAGGCATAAGCAGCGCCGGGAGGCTGTCGAATCCTTCAGTCAGGAAACCGCATTCGGAGTTTATTGACGGGTTGAACGGCCCCTGCATTTCCGTCATGCCCTGTTTCCGCAGCCAGTCACCGGCACCATTGAGCAGCTGTTCGGCGGTGTCGGGGTTGTTTTCGCACTCGAAGAAGCCCCAGAAGCCGCGACTATCCTGGTGATAGGAATTATGAAGGTGGTTGACAATGGCGGCGATGCGTCCGACCGGCCGACAGTTTCGCCAGGCGAGAAAAAGCCGCATGTCGGCGTGTTCGAAAAATACATTGCGGGCGGGATCAAACTGTTGAGCGGCCGCACGCCGGAGGGGCGGAACCCAGTATGGGTCACGCCGATAAATAGACCACGGCAGCCGCAGGAAAGCCTTCAGCTCTCGTTTGCTCTTAACCTGTTTCACCGAGCCGGCTGGCATTTTCGAAGTATCGGCGGACAATGTCTTCTATCCTCAATGTGCACTGCCGGCGGCGGCGGGCGCCTGGTCTATTGTTTTGCGCGCTGATTCTTCTGTATCATTTTGCGCGGCCGTCTCTATCGAGTCAATTAAATAATCAATTTGTTCACGGGTGTGCAGGGCCGTCGGGATCACCCTGATGATAGCGGCGTTGCGCCTGACCGCCGGATAAACCACCGGGGAAACCCATATTTTGTACTTGTCGCGCAATATGTCCGCTATATGCAGCGCTTTGTTGCCGGGGAGTTTTATCGGGGTTATGGGGGTTTCCGTGATCCCGATCTCGAACCCCCGCCGTTGAAGCGAAGATTGAAGATGATCGGTATTGGACCATAATTTTTCCCGCCGGTCATCAGCGTGTTTCACCAGTTCAAGTGACTTTCGAGTGGCGGCAACCACGCACGCTGGAGCGGTTTTGGTGAACAGAATGGTGGGTGCCCGGCATCTTATGTAAAAAATCACCTCCTTGGGGCCGGTGACAAAGCCGCCGCAGGTGCCCAGCGCCTTGCTGAAAGTCCCAGCCTGGATGTCGATGCGGTCCTCTACGTCGAACATTTCGGCCACTCCGCGGCCGTTTTTTCCGCATACGCCGTAACCGTGGGCGTCATCCACGAAGAGTCTGGCCTCGTATCGCTCACAAAGATCACATATTTCGGGCAGCGGGGCGATGTCGCCGTTCATGCTGTACACGCCGTCCACCACCACCATTTTATTGACATCCGGGGGAGCCGATTCCAGCACCCTCTGCAGGCTGGTCGTGTCATTATGGCGGAATGATTTTATACAGGCGCCCGAGATTTTGCCGCCGCATACCAGACTGGCGTGCGCCAGCTGGTCGAAGATCAGCATATCACCGGGCCGAGCCAGGCAGGCTATGGCTCCCATCATCGCTCCCGCGCCCGTGGAGAAGATCAAGGCGGCTTCCGCACCTTTATGCTGGGCAATTTCTTTTTCCAGCTGCAGATGCAGTTCCGTGGTGCCCGTCAGCGGGCGGGCGCCCATGGGAGCGCCCACTCCATAACGTTCAGCCCAATCCCGGCCGGCGGCAAGCACCTCGGGGTGTGTGCTCATTCCCAGGTAATCATTAGTGCTGAACTGCAAAGCTTCTTCGCCGTCCAGTTTAATTCCGGGACCGGCATTGTCGATCGGTGATTGACCGAAAAGCAGGCGGCTGGCGATCTTCAGGTCTTCGTCGGTGCCGATTCTCTGACTGCCTGGAAAATCAAAGCAACGATCAAAAATATCTCCCACAATCTTTTCCTTTCCTTGTTAGACTCCATGCGAAAAGGGGGCACGACATAATTTTGTGCTCACCTTGTCTCGCACCTTGTCTCGCACCTTGTCTCGCACCTTGTCTGGTTTCTTTCGATTCCTCATTTTTTAGACTAAGTGCGAGACAAGGTTTTATTATTCGTGCGTGTATAGACCATAAACACATTTCCGCATGGGGTCTTGTTAGAGCTTGTAATAATTCATCAGCATTTTTTCATACCATTTGCCGGGAATGAATTTTTTCAACTGTACGGCTAGTTTCTCCTGAAAACCGCCAATCGTGTAATGCGGCTTCGGATTTTGGCTTTGCATGATTTGAAAAATTTTTTCAGCCACTTTCCGCGGAGCCATTCCTGAACTTACCTGTTCATTCATGAGACTCAAAGCGGGAGCGTAGGAAGAGTGGTAAGGCGAATCCCCATGAGCGGGCGTGTCGTACCTTCGGGAGGCAATGTCCGTGGCGATATCACCCGGAGCCAGGCAGGAAACTTTGATGCCGAAGCTCTTTGTTTCCATTCTGAAAGCTTCGGAAATATTCGCCAGCGCCGCTTTGGTGGAAGAATAATAACCCCGATAGGGAAGTCCCATATACCCGGCGATGGAAGTCACATTGATAATTCTGCCGGATCCCTGGTTTCGCATAATTGGTAAAACTTGATTGATCATCCGGCAGGTGCCGAAAAAATTGGTTTGAAAAATTTTCTCCGCTTCTTCCAATGGCGTTTCTTCAGCTGGTCCCGTTAATCCAAGCCCGGCGTTGTTGATCAAAACATCAATGCCGCCGGTTTGCTCATGGATCGTCTTGATACATTCGTTGATGCTCTCCGGTTTATTCAAGTCCAGACATGCGAACTCCACTCCGGGAATGGACGATTCTGTCTGGGTTCGGCTCGTGCCGAAGACCCGATAACCTTTCTTTTCAGCCAGGAGCTCCGCGGCGGCCAAGCCTATTCCCGAAGAAGCGCCGGTGATTAATACCACCTTTAAACTGGCATTGTTGTTTTCCATTGGCAAAACCTTTTTACGCGTGTATTGGTTTTATATCTGATCACTTTCTATTTTGGACAAATGTTCATAAAGTAATTGCCGGACATGATTTTTCAGCTTGAAAACCGGCATGTCCTTGTAGGTATCATATTCAACTGCGGGCAGCTTATGCACCTTTACAAGTCCGGGGTGCAGTATTAATGAGCCTTTAGGAGGGATTTTTTCATTGCCGGAGATCGCCAGCGGAACTATTCTGGCCCGGGTCTGCAGCGCCGCTCGAAAAATCGAACTGGTGAACGCTCCCATCTCCCGGCCGCCTGAACGAGTGCCTTCCGGGAAAGAAACGACAGACGCTCCCTCCCGCAGCAATTGTCCGATGCGCTCGCGGAATTGCTCAAACGACAGTTCATGGACACTTAAATAGCCGGCGATACGGGCGAACCGGCCATATATCGGCAGGCGGAAAGGCCATAAATTGACGATTTGCACACCCTCGTAAGGCAGGCAGGCCATCAGAAAAGGGTCCGAGGCGGAGCGATGATTGCAGATGAAGATGAACGGTGCCGGGGGCGCCTTCGGGTCCAGGTCCCGGTATTCCACTCGGACAAACGGCCTGGCGCACAGAAACACCAGCCTGCCGTAAAAGCTTATGGCTCGCCGCACCCGCCGCATAAGCCTGCGTCGGGAGATGAATGGCGCTAAGACGGTTACAGTCAGAGTTGCAAGCGGAACATAAACCGCCGTCATAATCAGAAGCAGTGGATAGAAAAGCAGATTCTGTGTCAAAATTGCCGAACAACGGAGGAATGATTTCATGTCAGTGTTTATTGATCCGTTGTCTGCTGTTCCTGCTGAATTTGCACCAGGTAGTAATATAAGTCCCGCAGGGTTCGAACGGAGCGCACACGGGTGTCATTACGCACCTTCACTCCGAACTTTTTCTGCAGAGCCACGATCAGGTCGACCACGTCAAGACTGTCCAGCCCCAAGTCAGTAAAAATATGAGCCTCGGGTATCAGCTGCTCAGCCGGCACTTCGAATTCTTCTTCAAAAACTTCGTTGGTTAAGCGAATAATTTCGTTTTCATTCATTTATATGTTTTTCTCCTGATAGGTAGATTCATGGAAGCTTATGTGAAACACGGTCGTTTTGTTCTCCGTTTTTCCCACTAGAAACGAACCATTTTATATCAGTGTTAATCTGTGTCCATCCGTGGTTTTATTTTCTGCCTTTTTTTCACCACGGATT
>PUNB01000003.1 GCA_003552565.1 Lentisphaerota bacterium | reverse complement strand
GACGAAGTGTTGGGACGAAGTGTTGGGACGAAGTGTTGGGACGAAGTGTAAGATAATTACAGAGATTGGCGTGTACGAGTAAGTGTACGAGTATGTGGTTGTCATTGCCGGTTTTATCCGCGTGCCAGGGTCAGCACATAGAGGGAGGCGGGGTCGGCTTTCCGCAATGCTTCGGCGGCACCGGTCAGGGTGGCGCCGGTGGTGAAGACATCATCGATCAACAGCAGATTGAGAGAGGCCGCTTCCACCTTGGTTGCGCAGTGGAAAGCGTTTTTTATGTTGGTTTGGCGATGCTCGAAGTCCAGCCGCGCCTGCTGGCGGGAGTAATGGCGCCGCCGCAGGATATTCAAAATCGGCAGGTTCAATCCGCGGGCGATTTCCTGAGCCAGCAGCAGCGACTGGTTGTAACCGCGGCGAAACTCTTTAAGGGGATGCAGCGGCAGGGGGACGATGCCGTCAATCTTTTCCTGCGCTCCGTGCTTTTCCCAGGCTTGTTTCATTCGCAGCCCCAATAAGGGAGCCAGCATGGTGCCGTTGCGGTATTTGAAGTGATGCACGATTTCTCGAATGTAGCCGCCGTAGGGATAGACACTCACCGCTCTTTGCCATGGGCGCGCCGGCGCCGCGAGGCATTCTCCACACATTTCCAGGGGACCAATGTTGGCGCCGCCGCAGCCGAAGCAGCGGCCGGCCGGCAGTTCGGGAACTCGCAGCCGGCATTTCCAGCACCATTCCGTCCGCGAGTTTACTGGATGTGTCAGGCAGGCCGGACAGATCAGAGGATAGAAAAGCGCGGCGGGCAGGGAAAATAGGCGGCGACTGTCAAAATTCTTACGGAACCATTCGAACGCAGACAGAGAAACGGTTGGGGCAGGGAAAATATTCAGAGGTGATTTGATCTTGTTAATCACTGGAGGTGCGTGTATTGCTTATGTGAGACTTCGTATAAATAACCTTGTCCCGAATCCGCCTCAGGCGGATCACAAACCTGATTCCAAAGTCAAAAAACACGAGACAAGGTGCGAGACAAGGTGAGCACAAAATTAGGCCTCAACCCCTTTCCGGACGGGGGCTATCAAAGGATCCTCGCATTCGGCTTCATGAAAGGCGATTCGGCGTTCGACGCAAGTTGGACAGACCTTGCACGGTTTTTCTTCGCCGCGGTAGCAGCTCCAGGTGTCACTGAAATCAACCTGCAGACTGGATCCCAGTTTGACAATCTCGCTCTTTGATAACTCCATAAAAGGGGCTTCTATTTTCAATGAGTGTCGGCGGTTTAAGTTGAGAACCGCATTAAGCTGGCTGACGAATTCCGGTGTGCAGTCCCAGTAGCCGTATTCGTCCTGTTTTTGGGCACCGTAATAGACAGTGCCGCTGTCACGGCTCTCCGCCAGCGCCGCGCCGATGGAAAGGAAGATCATATTGCGGTTGGGTACATAGGTCGGCGGCTGGTCTCTTTGCTGAACAGGAATGTTTGCGAGTTCAGGAACAGATTCTCCGTTTTGCATTAGAGCGGAAGAGGTGCCGGTGATTTTTTCAAACAAGGAAAAATCCAGAACCAGGTGTTCACGGATTTGGTCCCCGAAGGCCGTCGCCTGTTTTCGGGCGGCCTCCACTTCCCGTTGATGGCGCTGGCCGTAAACAAGAGTCAGCAGGACAAGTGATGGAACCTTTACCCTTTTTACCAGATAATGAAGCAGTACTGTGGAATCAACACCGCCGCTAAAGAGAAGTGCGGCTCCTGATGCTTGCGAAGAATTTTCAGGTGCGTTCATAAGTCATGCATTAAAACGGTTAATTACTGCTGGGGGAGTCAGGGAAGTTTGCATAGAGCGGATTACTGCCGGCCAGTTTCCGGACAGCTCGATTCCACATGACATCCGGAGGGGTATGCATTATCAAGTCGGTGTCACCGGCCGTCCGGAGCCAGGAGCGCATGTCAAATTCTGTCGCCAGCTGGTCACCGCTCCAGCCGGAATAACCAAGAAAAAAGCGACATTTTTCCGGCGACAACGAGCCGGAGTCAAAGCCTTGACAAAGGGTTTCAACATCACCTCCAAGCCAGACTCCTTCGATAATTTCAACCGAATCTTGGACGGTGTCTCCGTAGGGATGTAAAATCTGCAGAATCTCCGGATTTACCGGGCCGCCTTTGAAAAGATTGTCGCGAATGTACGGGAACTCATTCAATAAATCAGAATTGGCTTTAACTGGTTGATTTAAAACCAAACCAAAGGAACCCTTGCCGGGGGTGTGTTCACAAATAAGCACCACACTTTGGGCGAAGTTGGGGTCCTGTAAAGACACTGGAGCTATAAGCAGATCGCCTTTTTCAACAAGTTTTGACATAATAAAACATATTCTAGTGGGTTTAGTCTGGATTGCAAATAATTTTGCCTCGTCAGCATGATTTTTGGCCACATTGTGGCCGACTTTCATATCAAAACAAACATAGCATGTCCGAATTCGCACGAATTAATTAGTTTAAGGGGGGGCTTGAGTGTTCGCTTAAGTGTTCGCTTAAGTGTTTAAGTGCCATGATCTTCACGCCTCTCTCTACTGAACACTTAGTCGCACTCTTCGTTCCACCCTTCGTCTCACCCTTAGGCGGTTACGCTTAAACCAGTCTCTTCATCGGCCAACACGCCAGATCGGTATCGCCTCGCGGACATAGATCCAGTGGTTGCGGGGAAAGTAAATCAGCCGCTTGCCTGTTAGAACTTATTGCGTTATCAATTGTCAAGTGTTATGTTAGCATTTGAAATCGGATGTCAATGCTTGAAAATTGATGTCTTAACATAAACTTCAAGCCGGCGGCGGACGACCGCCGCCTGTCTTCGGACGGGCGGAGGAAAGTCCGGACTCCATAGGGCAGGAAGCCCTTTCGATAAGAGAGGGTGCCGCGGACTATATGCCGCGGTAAGGAAAGTGCCGCAGAAAATATACCGCCTGACCACTCAACAGGAAGAAAGAATATTGAAGAATTCTTTGACTTCAGAGTTGAATAAAAGTTTTTGCTTCAATTTTGTCTTTCTGCTCGTTGAGTGGTCAGGTAAGGGTGAAATGGTGGGGTAAGAGCCCACCGCCCGTCGGAGAAATCCGCGGGGCAGGGTAAACCCCTTCCGGAGCAAGACCAAATAGAGGACGAGATGCGGCCCGTATCGTTTGAGTCCCGGGTTCCGGTCGCTTAGATGAATGGTCGTCAACCCGCCTTTCCGGCGGGTTACAGAATCCGGCTTACAGCCGCCGGCTTTTTTTTGATTCCTCATTTTTTGGATCCGCCTGAGGCGGACGAGACAAGGTGCGAGACAAGGTGCGAGACAAGGTGAGCACAAAATTAGGTCTCGACCCCTTTTTGCGGAGGGGCGGATTAGAGGAAAGATATTAAATCATGCACAAACAGGCGCTAACAATGAAATATTCAGACAAAGACGATTTTCAGAAACGTATTGAAGACATGTTGAAGAACGCCAACATGGATTTCATGTATGGGTCACCTGGCGGCCGGGCTGAAAAGCGGGAAGGCGGCAGTGACAACCAGGAAGAGGACGGCCAGGCGCGGGAAGAAGCGCTCAGACTGATTCGCGATTTCAGTTTCAAACCGCGGGAAGTGCGGGATTATCTGAACCGTTTTGTGGTCAGTCAGGAGGAGGCGAAAAAAGTGCTGTCGGTGGCTATTTGCGACCACTACAACCATGTTCGCATGTGTGTGGATGAAGAAGTGGATTCCACTGTCGATTACATGAAGCCCAATGTGCTGCTTCTCGGCCCTACAGGTGTCGGCAAGACTTATTTGATGCGCTGTATCGCCCGTTTGATCGGGGTGCCTTTTGTCAAGGCCGACGCCACTAAGTTCTCGGAAACCGGTTATGTCGGCAATGATGTGGAGGAGCTGGTGCGCGATCTGGTCAAGGCCGCGGACGGCGACACTGAACTGGCGCAGTACGGCATCATTTACATTGATGAAATCGACAAGATCGCCGGCAGCCGGGGGAGCGGTTCCACCCGTGATGTTTCCGGCCGGGGGGTGCAGGTTAATCTGCTGAAAATGATGGAGGAAACGGATGTTAATTTAGTCAGCCAGACTGATATTGTCGGGCAGATGCAGTCGATGATGTCCATGCAGTCGGGCGGCGAGGGCAAGCGTACGATCAACACAAAGCATATTTTATTCATTGTCAGCGGCGCTTTTGACAACTTGACGGATCGCATTCGTACCCGCATGGGGCGTGGACAGATAGGCTTCTCCGCCGGCGGCGGGCAGGAGGTCTCCTCGGCGCTGAACGAGGATGATGATTATTATCTCAAGCTGGTTGAAAGTGTTGATTTGGTTGATTACGGTTTTGAGCCTGAGTTTGTCGGCCGCCTGCCGATAAGGGTCGGGTTCGATCATCTTACCGTGGAAGACCTTGAGGATATTCTGCGTAACGCCGAGGGCAGTGTGCTGCGTCAGTATCGAAATGATTT
>PUNB01000134.1 GCA_003552565.1 Lentisphaerota bacterium | reverse complement strand
GAGTCCCGTCGTTATTTTCGACGGTCCGGAGTCCCGTCGTTATTTTCGACGGTCCGGAGTCCCGTCGTTACTGTCGACGGTCCGGAGTCCCGTCGTTACTGTTGCAATGCTGCCACAATTCTTGCTGCGGTGTGTCCGTCCCACAGAGGCGGGCGCTGGGGGGTGCGGGGCTGCTGGCGCAAATTCCGGTATTCCTGGTGCAGGCTGTCGACAGCGTTGCCGACCAGCACGCCTCCGCCGCCGTGTTCGCGCAGAGTAACCGGGCGTTCAGTGTTCCAGCGCAGGGTCATGCAGGGGGTTCCGAGGACACAGCATTCCTCCTGCAGACCGCCGGAATCCGTCAGCATCAAAGTTGCGTCCATGTTGAGCCGCAGCATTTCATGATAATCAAGCGGGTTGAGCAGAATGCAGTTCGGATGATTGGCGGCCTTATCCCACAGGCTGAATTTTTTCAACTGTTTTTGCGTCCGCGGATGGATGGGCCAGATGAGCACCATGTCGGAGCATACTTCCTCCAGAAGAAAATCAAGGATGGGGGAGAGAATTTCCTGCTTGTCAACATTGGCCGGTCGATGCATGGTGATCAGGGCGTAAGGATTATCAGTGGTGAATTCTGTGGGGGGGGCGGCTTGTGCCCGCGGGGACCTGACCACTCTTCGTGTGGTCAGGCTGGCTGCGGGCACTCCCGGGGAATTGTTGGACGCGGGCGCTCCCGGGGAATTGTAGGACGCGGGTGTTTCCGAGGGAGGGGCGGGACGCTGGCGGTCCAGTTTTGTGCTCGCGGGGACCTGACCTCTCTTCGTATGCTTAGACGGGCTGCGGGTGCTGCCGATTATCTGATTGGCGCTGATTATCTCTTCGATTTTGAGGGCGGCCGCTTTTTCGCGCTGCGTTTCGAGTGTGTCGATCATAATATTGCCGACCATTTTAATGCGTTCTTCCGGCACTCCCTCGTGGCGCAGATTTTGCGAGGCGATGGAGTCGGTGGTGAACAACAGGTCGCTCAAGCGGTCCGTGACCATGCGGTTGATTTCCTCCGGCATTTCCAGATCGAAGGAACGAAGCCCGGCTTCTATATGGGCCAGCTTCAGATGTTCTTTCTTGGCCGTGATTGCACAGGCGCAGGTGGCGTTGACATCGCCGACCACCACCACCCAGTCGGGACGCTGTGCACGGACGACTTTCTCGAAGGCGATCATGGTTTGCCCGACTTGCTCGGCGTGTGTTCCGGAGCCGATTTCCAGGTCGATATCGGCGGGAGGGATGTTAAGGCTGTCAAAAAAAGCCTGGGACATGCGCCGGTCGTAATGCTGTCCGGTATGCACCAGCAGATGCTCGAACCGGCCGGGGGATTTTCGGTTTTCAGCGTTTATCGCCCGCGCAAACGGGGCGATCTTCATGAAATTAGGCCGCGCTCCGACTACGGAGATGATTTTAATTGGTTTCATTTTGGGATTCGTTTCATTGGGTATTGGTTTCATTAGTTAGCCCCCGTCCGGAAAGGGGTTGAAGCCTAATTTTGTGCTCACCTTGTCTCGCACCTTGTCTCGTCCGCCTCAGGCGGATCAAAAAAATGAGCAATCGAAAGAAAACCAGACAAGGTGCGAGATCCGCCTGAGGCGGACAAGACAAAGTTTTATTTTTTTGTGCGTGTAGAGACCATAAACACCTTTTCGGATACCCTCTAGTTACATTCGGGATTAGTTTCATTTGTTGTCAGGGCATCCCAATGCCCCCAATCCCAAACGCAACTGCTGCGTTGGTCATCTCAGGAAAACGGTCTGGGCCGGCACTCCAGAGACGGTGGCACCCGGCGGGACATCGCGCACCACCTGTGAATTGCTGCCCACCACCGCATACTCGCCGACCGTTGTCCCCGGGTGCAGTGAAGCGTTGGAACCGATCATCGCGCCGACTCCCACCCGGCACTGGCCATTGATTTGGGCGCCGGGATTGAGCTGGCTGAACTCTTCGATAACCGCGTCGTGACCGATGGCCACCCGTTGATTGATCAGGGCGAAGGATTTTATTTTAACATCAGGGTTGACGATTGAACCGGCGCCGATATAGACTCCTCTGTCTATAAAGGCGTTTTCCGAGGAACAGAGCACACTAGGATGAATGACCGTGAGAGGATGCCACCCGAGGCGCATACAGCGCTCGACCATTTGCCGCCGCCGCCGGTTGTCGCCGATAGCGCAATGAAACCAAAGCGGGGGGTCAAGGTGGACATTTTCTGGGCTGCCGAACACCGGCAGCTGCATGAATTGCTGCTCACGCAAAGCCGGGTTGTCATCAATGAATCCGAGAATTTTCCAACGGTTTAAGCCGCTGAAATCTCGATTCATCTGTTCGACGGTCCAGACCACCTCTTTTCCGAGGCCGCCGCCGCCGGCAATGACAAGGTTGTGCATAGTTCTTTGTCCTGTTGCTAGCCTGATTAATTCATACGAATTCGGCCATGCGTCATTAACGAGTTCCCGGGTTCGGAGGTTCCGAAGTTCAGGGGATATATTGTGGATATTTTTGCTTTGTTAGGTAATCCGCGGCAAACTTGGCTCGTGAATTATTCAGGCTGATGGTTTTTTATTATTTTCGCCGGTACTCCCACGGCGGTGACCCCGGCCGGCACTTCCCTGATGGCGACGCACCCTGCTCCCAAAACACTCCAGGCACCGATTTTAACCTGCGGTATGGCGGAAGAAGAAATGCCCATGAAAACTCCTTCCTCTACCGTGACAATCCCGGCCAGGCAGGTCTTCGGAGCTAAATGGCAGTAATCTCCGACAATGCAGTCGTGATCAACGGAACAGCTGGTGTTTAGAATCACATGATTGCCGATTCGCGCATGACTCTGGATAACCGCGCCGGCGAAGACTACAGTTCCCGCTCCCAGCTCGGCGCTTGGTTCAACGGTGGCCGAGGGATGCACCACGGTCACCCATTCACTTTGGGGAAAGCGTTGAACAATGTTTTGGCGTGTTTGGTTGTCACCGATGCCGACTGCCGCCTGTTCTGAAAAATTCTGGGGCAGATTTTTTATGGCGCCGATTACCGGCACGTTGAGAATATGGGTATCGGTGAGTGCCGGATCATCATCATATATTCCCGCCACTTGATAGCCTTTGGCCTGCAAGGTGGAAATAACCACTTTGGCGTGACCGCCGGCGCCGAGGATGTAAACCTGTTTATCGTTCATAAATCCATTCTTTTTTTTCAACCACGAAATATGCGATTAAGGATAGGAAACCTGTTAATTGTAATACAGGACTACGGGACTACAGGACTACGGGACTTAATGTGTGCCGGATCCCTTTTCCACAGCTTGAATAAGTCCGTGCAATCTTGAGAAAGTTGCTGAGATCTGTTCCCTTAGTTGGGCTTTTGCTTGACTATTTATATATGTAAGCCGAGTTGCCAGATGGGTAAAGTAATGCACTTCTGTCAATGAACCGCGTGCCATATAGAGAAAGTGAAGATAGTCTTTAAGAGTATTTCGAGCACTGCCTTCGGCAATATTGCTTGGCACTGAATAAGCGGCCCGTCGGAGTTGCGAGGTAAGGCCGTAAAGTTCTTCCTTGGGGAAAGACTGGGTCATCTCGTATCTCATTACAGTTAAGTCATCTGAATATTGCCAAGCCGAGATTTTCGTATAGTCCCTCATCGATTTTCCCTTTATTTTAAGTCCCGCAGTCCCGCAGTCCCGTAGTCCTTCATCTTTTGCCCTCCGCTCTTCGATACCCCGACACTCCCATACCACGATACTTTCCCTTTCCGCCCTTCAGCTTTCCGTTCTCATGCTTCGATAGGCTCACAGAAGGTCAGTCAATTTTTTTATCGGAGAATAAAAACCGTTGTTTCCCATTCGGTTTAATATACAGTCTGCCTTTTCCGGGGTAATATACTTTTCCAGACAGCAGGCTTTCAGAATGCCGACAGTCCCGGTGAAGGGGATTACAAGATTCTCACAGTACGCTCTGGCGGCCTGATCGTCTGTTGCGACAATTCCTTTCCGGTGGTGAGCGACTGCCAGGCATGATGACTCCCCGCTATCGAGTTGTCGTAAAATATCTCTGAATGTCTGCCTTTCCTGCCAAGTCAGCGTTACTTGAATAAAGATATTTGCTTCCACAAGCTGTTCAATCTTCCGAAGCTGATCATAGCCGAGGGTCACTCCATTGGCGATTTCATCAAGCACCTCCACAGTAAGCGCCAATCGGTCCCCATAACGCTCAGCTAGAAGATCAAGACAGTCAGCCAGTGCAAAATTACTGATGGTTACCGTGTCGAACAGAAAAAAAGTTTCAGGCATTTTCCGCATCCCGTTCAGAAAACCGGCTGTTCTGATTTATTCCATGTTCATGGAGCCATTTGCGCAGTTCAAGTACATGCATGCCCATCACGCGAGCCAGCTTCCCGATACTGATGTATCCGCCTTGATAAGCGGCAAGCGCCTGTTTCTGCTGAAGCGGCAAATCAG
>PUNB01000080.1 GCA_003552565.1 Lentisphaerota bacterium | reverse complement strand
TGCCTCCAGCGATCAATACAAGATTGGCGCCGGTGAATTACGCACGATACGGTGATTACATATTCGCGATGAACACCACTGAAACTGAAACCTACGAGCTTGAAACACCGGCCGAATTCGCTAAAGACCTGGTCAGCGGCAGAATCTATTACCGGCCCGAGGAAGGTATAAAAATCGAAGTCCCGCCGCAGACAACAGTGGTGCTTTATCTGGGGAAGGAATAAACTGTTTTTAAACGCGGTTGTGCGGGCTACTTCGATTTGGAACATGACTCTGGTACTGGGTTTTTCAGTGGTTGTATGTTGGTTGACATCGTAAAAATTCACATTACTTTTATGATTTCAAGCCTCATTAATGCATGCGGAGAAGGCAGGCGAAATTATTTGTAGGCAAAATTATAACGTGCAAGCTAGACCCCAGGCTTTGGAGTGCGGCGCTGTGCGCCGCTTTGGATTGGGCGGCGGGTAACTCGGGCCTTCAGCGAAATCTCAGCCGTCACGCTCCTCGTTTCACTATGAGGGTGAATTATAACTTGGGGGATCGTAAAATTTGATTTCTCCAAACGTAACGTAAAACAATCGAGAAAATCTTTCACAACGCAACCCATGTCCAAAATAATCAGTCCTAATGAAAACAGTATTCAATAAAACTCAGGTTGGGAGACTTATAATGAAAACGGAAAAATTCACTTTGATAGAACTTCTCGTTGTCATCGCCATCATCGCCATTTTGGCGGCTCTGCTGTTGCCGGCTTTGCATACGGCCCGCGAGGCGGCCCGGCGGGTCGCCTGTGCCAGCAATCTGCGCCAGGTCGGCATCGGGGTCACTTCTTACGCCTCTGATCATGGCGGTTATTATCCTCCGGCCAAATTCACCGCCGACGACCCGGATCGGCCGAGTCAGATAGTGGCGATACGTGATTATCAGTGGAGGGCTTTAGAAGGCACGGGCCTGATGGGCAGCAAGACAGATCAGACGTTTGACGACGGCTATCCGGATAACTATTCAATCAAAGACAGCCCGTTTGCCTGCCCCAACCGTCCCGGTTTTCCTTATCACGAATCCCAATGGAACCATTATCAGCTAGGATATTTCTATCTTGGCGGAGTGAATACCTGGTTCTCCCCCATTTGGGAGATTGATTCTCTGAGTCCGGTTCGAACTCACACGGCCGATCCGGGCTGGGTTCTGGCCGCCGATTCAAACTTAAGAGCCGATGGTTTCTGGGGCGGCGGTCGGGAGGTTTACGATTACGAGGCGAATATTCCCCCTCACCCCGCCAATGACGGCACTCCTGATGGAGGGAATCATTTGCATGTCGACGGCTCGGTACGCTGGGAGCCTTTTGATAAGATGTACCGTCTCCATTCCTGGCGCTGGCGCAACCGGGAACCGTATTTCTATCAGGAGGATATCGGACCTTTGGAAGGTTACGAACGTTTTCTGCGATGAAATGGAAAATCCGGTGATTGTCGATTCCGTTGGGGGGTGTTCTATTCTTTACTATAGCAATACGAAGCAGAAATGATGAACTAATAAATTTACAAGGAACGCCGCAATGGAAATGAAGAACCGAAAGTACTTCCTAAGTTCACTTAGTCTAGTGGCACTGAGCGTTATTTTTATCGTCGGCCGCTCACTGGCTGATCTTCCGACTCATGAATGGACCAATGCGGCCGGGGATAATCTCTGGAGCAACTCAGGCAATTGGGAGCCTGGGGAAGTGCCCACCAACCGAAATTCCGGTCATGTTGAAATCAACAAGAGCGGTGAAGACCGGGCGATAATCGACTATGATCACGGGTGGATCAGAACGATGTTCGTGGGGCACGGCGCCGGCAACGCCGGCGAACTCGATGTGACCGGGGAAGAGGGCTCCCTGCAGCACACCAAGGGGGGAAAGATCTATGACCGAGGTGTCTATGTCGGTTACGAGGGCGGCAACGGAACGATTAATTTCGGCGGCGGCTACAGGTGGTATTTTTATTTCGGCGCTCTTCATATCGGTGAGGGCGAAAGCAGCGTCGGCACGGTTAATCATACTGCCGGCGAAGTTTTTGACATGACTGTTCGCGTTGGTCGGAACGGCGGTACGGGGCTTCTGAACATCGAGGGCGGTTCGTGGGGTGTCCGGGATGGCGATGTTCGCAGCGGCAGCGCGGAAATCCATGAGGGCGGCATCCTTCGAGTGAGCGGCTCCGGCGCCGATGCCATCAACTTCGAAAGACAGTTCGAGCTTGGCGGCACCCTGGAAATTCGGCTTGACGACGAGGGTGTCACTCCGGTCGAGGTGCATGACAGCGGCGGCGGTGAGGATGGCCATGTGATATTTGAATCCGGAGCCCGGCTTGATGTCGACTGGCTGGAAAGATCGAATAAGAACGTGAAGCACTGGGACGTGATGACTTGGGACGGTGAATTGACTGATCGCGGCCTGGAGTTTGCCGAAGGAGTGGACGAGAATGAGTGGATTTTCAAGTTTGTTGATACTGACCGAAGCGGAAAACCGGATACTCTTCGGGTCTATGCCGTAGGAGAAAAGGTGTCTGACAATGAACCGCTCTATCTCAATGATGGTGAAGAGGCGACGATTATCGACACCAGAACTTTGCCTTACAGCCGTATCGGCCTGCGCGGTTCGGGTCGGCTGGCCATCCTGAGGGATGCCGATGTCCGACTCGCTTCGCAAGAGGGAGAAGAAGTGATTATAGGAGTGGGCGAGGGCAATCACGGCGGCATACATCAGTATGAGGGCACGGTTGAAATAGGGGCGGGTGACGGTCTGCGACTGGGGCGGAAGGACGGTTCGGGCAGCTATCAGCTTACGGGCGGGAGTCTGAACATGTCGGAGCGGGGCAGAATTGTGATCGGCGAATCCGGCGGAGGCTCTTCCGAATTCTACATCGCGGGCGGGCGTTTGGAAAACCTTGAAGGGGTCGAAGTGGGGGCTGACGCGGCTGGTGTTTTCAGCGTTTCCGGTTCTGAAATAACGCGTTTGCGAACCGGTTCATGGAATCAGGGAGAGCAAGGCATCCTGCATGCCCACTTCGACGCGGAGGACAAAATCACGCCGGTCGAGGTGACGGGTGATGTCACCTTCGAGGACGGCGCGCGGCTGAAACTTTCAGCTTACGACGTTCCTTCCCCCGGCAGTCGCGATGTCATGACCTGGAGCGGCGAACTGACGGACCGCGGTTTGACAATGCATCCGGATGTCAACACTGATATATGGAGTTTTTCATTTGTTGACACCAGCGATGACGGCAGGGAGGATACTTTGAGAGTTCATGCTTCTCCGGATGCCGTGTTCAGTTGGCCGATGTGGCGTTATGACGCGGCCCGCAGCGCGGATCCGCCGTTTGCGATTCCGGAGAAATTGCATCTTCAATGGGTGCGTGAACTGCCTGAACCGCAACGGGCCTGGCCGTTTCAGTGGGACGACCGCGGCAAGCTGGATTTCGATGTTTCCTACACGCCGGTGGTCATGAACGAACGGATATTCGTGCCTTCCAACGTCACTGACAGTGTTACCGCTTACCATATTGAGGACGGCCGCGAGTTGTGGCGGTTTTACGCTGACGGCCCGGTGCGGCTGGCGCCCGTGGCGTGGAGCGGCCGGGTTTATTTCACCAGTGATGACGGGTATCTGTACTGCGTGGACGCGGAGAGCGGCGAGCTGGATTGGAAATTCCTGGCCGGCCCCTCGGATCAGCGGCTGCTGGGCAACGAACGGATCATCAACTTCCGGGCCGCCCGCGGCGGTCCGGTGATCAAAGACGGCACGGTTTATTTCGCGGCCGGTGTCTTTCCGTTGCATGGTGTGTTCATTTACGCGCTGGACGCGACCACCGGTGAAGTTGAGTGGGTGAACGATTCCACCAGTTCGGATTATGTCGCTCTCCCGCATGGCGGCGCCGACGGTTTCGGCGGCCTGTCGCCGCAGGGATATATCGCCGCGTCCGGCGATAAACTGGTTGTCGCCTCCGGCCGGGGACAGAGTCCGGTTTATCTTGACCGGCGGACCGGTGAAATGATTGACTACAGGTTTCGGGGCGGCAAAGGCGGCGGCGGCTACGCCGTCCATGCCGTGGGCGAAGGCGGGCTGGGGATGCGACGCAATAGCGAGCTTCGCGAAAGGGTGAACGCTCTGAGTGAGGACATCGACGGGGAGGTTTTCTATCAACTGGCGACTCATGACCGGTTGTTCCTGACTACCGAAGACGGTGAACTTTACTGCTTTGGTCCTGAAGAGAACGAAATTACGTATCATGAATACGAACCGGCTTCTCTGCGTCCGCGGGCGGATGAGTGGAGCGAAACTGCCGCGAATCTGCTGGAGCGGCTGGGAGAGAACGAAGGTTACGCTTTAATCCTCGGCCTCGGTTCCGGCGATTTGCTGCGCGAATTGCTTTCGCGAAGCGACTTGCATGTTGTCGTAGTGGAGGATGATTCGAAAAAAGTGCGGGTGCTGCGCGAGGAGCTGGTTGAAG